>NZ_JAIHOM010000184.1 GCF_026130165.1 Spirulina subsalsa FACHB-351
TGGGGTGTGGTGCGGGGGTGGGTCTTTTCGGGGGGGATTTGGGTGGGACAGACTAATTCGAGGGAGAGGGATTGGACAATCAGGGGTTTGTCGGGGAGGGTGAAGCCATAGCGTTGGTGGTGAAGGGTGGCAAATTCGGTTTGCATGGTGGGGATGGTGTCCCAGTGGATGGGGAGGGTGGAGTCGGTGCCTTGATATTTGAGGTGGAGGGTGCGGATTTCTTGACCGATGGGGGGCGGGGTGGGGTGTTGTTGGCGCAGTTCGGTGCGGGCGGTTTGGGAGAGGTCTTGGAAGGCTTGGCTGAGTTGGGGTTCTAGGGTGGGGCTGAGGGGCAATTCTAGGGCTTTTTCCCGCAGGATGCGAATATCGGCTAGTCCGATGCCGTAGGCGGAGAGAACGCCTGCGTAGGGGTGAATGAGGATTTGTTTCATGCCGAGGGCTTCGGCGATCAGGCAGGCGTGTTGTCCTCCGGCTCCGCCAAAACAGCAGAGGGTGTATTGGGAGACATCATAGCCTCGTTGGAGGGAGATTTTTTTGATGGCGTTGGCCATTTTTTCGACGGCGATCGCTAAAAAACCACTGGCGACTTGTTCCGGTGTTCTCCCGTCGTCAATGGAGGCGGTTAGCTGGTCGAATTTTTCCCACACTATGGCACTGTTGAGGGGTTGATCGGCATGGGGGCCAAAGATGGGGGGGAAAAAGGAGGGTTGAAGTTTGCCGACTCGTACATTGCAGTCGGTGATGGTCAGGGGGCCGCCTTTGCCATAGGCGGCGGGGCCGGGATGGGCTCCGGCGGATTGGGGGCCGACGAGGTAGCGGATGCTGTCGTAGTGGAGGATGGAACCGCCCCCGGCGGCGACGGTGTGAATGGCCATCATGGGGGTTTGTAGGCGCACTCCGGCGATTTCGGTTTCTAGGCTGCGTTCGTATTCTCCGGCGTAGTGGCTGACATCGGTGGAGGTGCCGCCCATGTCAAAGCCGATGATTTTTTTATATCCGGCGATCGCACTGGTTTGGACGGCTCCGACAATCCCCCCAGCGGGCCCAGAGAGAATGCTATCTTTGCCCTGAAAGTGATGGGCGGCGGTGAGTCCCCCGTTAGACTGCATAAAGAGGAGATGGGGGGTGGTGGGAGTGGGGGGGTTTTTCTCTCCCCATAAAAAAGTCGCCACTTGATCGACATAACGGCGTAAAATAGGGGAAAGGTAAGCATCCACCACGGTAGTATCTCCCCGGCTGACCCACTTCATCAGGGGGCTAACTTGATGGGAGACGGAAATTTGAGTAAAGCCGATCTCTTGGGCAATTTGTGCGATCGCCTGTTCATGGTCAGGGTAGCGATAACCGTGCATCAGGACAATGGCACAACTGCGAATTCCAGTTTGATAGGCGGTTTCTAAATCCTGCCTGACGGTTTCAATTTGCAGGGGAGTCAGAATATTCCCTCTCGCATCAATCCGTTCTACGGCCTCAATCACGGTTTCGTAGAGGAGACTTGGTAAAATAATCTCACGGGCAAAAATTTGGGGGCGGTTTTGGTAGCCAATGCGGAGAGCATCTTTAAAGCCTTGAGTTACGACTAAAACCACGCGATCGCCTTGATGTTCTAACAGGGCATTCGTTGCCACCGTTGTCCCCATCTTAATGCTTTCAATCTCTGCCGTCGGAATTGGTTGATCTCCCTGAATTCCCATAATTTCCCGGATTCCTTGCAGGGGAGCATCAGGGTAGTGTTCCGGATTTTCCGACAGGAGTTTATGAATGACTATTTCCCCATCGGGTCGTTTCGCCACAATATCGGTAAAGGTGCCACCGCGATCAATCCAAAATTGCCAAGACTTTTTAGGGGGATTTACTGGAGTCATCATGAAGATTAAAGAGTCTTAAACGATTACGAGGTTCTATGGAACAGATTACTAGCAACAAACTGAGATTAAGATATTGGATTATTGGAGGTTATTCAATTCCCATCCTGCTCATTTTTATCTCATCTATGTTTATTTTAAATGATGTCGGCAAAATGAGGGAATCCACCGAATATCTACAACAATCTTACAATCTCGAAGAAAAAATCAATAACTTTTCGGTCAGTGTGGTTCTAAGCTTAAAAGCTCATCAAATTTATTTGATCGACCCTAACAATGAATCTAAGGCAAGATATAATGAACTGACCCGACAGTATAAACAACAAAAAATTGAACTCACTCCTTTGATTACAGATGCCACGCGACAGCCTCTTTTAGCTGAACTGAGTCAACTGCTTTTAACGATTGAACAAACCAATGAACGGATCAATCAAAGTATAGAAGTTGGCAATCTAGACCTAGCTTTAGAACAGTGGCGAGGGGCAAATATTCGCGGTATTTCTGATCGAGTGGAAGATTTACTGGATATCCTAAGTACATCTGAACATGATGTGGTTTTAAAGGCCCAAGAATTGCAAAACAATCAACTCGATATCTTGCAAAATACCGCCGGATTGCTCAGTATTATATCCCTACTCGGTACCATTGCAGTCGGTTGGTTTTTAATTCATCGGCTGATTCATCGTATTAGTTCAGAAGCCAATACGATTGCCACCTCTTCCGTGGAAATTACGACCACCATCGAAGAACAGGAACGCATTGCAGCACAACAAGCCGCATCTGTCAACCAAACCACTGCTACGATAGAAGAATTAAGCACTTCCTCCCGACAGTCGGCCGAACAAGCTGAAGCCGCCGCAAAAGCCGCCCGTCATATTTTAGTACGGGCGAATGGGAAAGATTTAGCCAGTGGGGATAGGATCAACGAGAAGGACAATCTTGATTCTAAATCCCAGCAAATCGTCAAACAGGTGTTAGATTTAACCGAACAACTGGGGCGCGTCAACGAGTTTACGGAAATTGTCCGGGATATTTCGAGTCAAACCAATATGTTAGCCCTCAATGCGGCGGTGGAAGCGGTGCGGGCTGGGGAAGCAGGGAAAGGTTTTGGGGTGGTGGCGACAGAAATCCGTAAACTGGCGGACCAAAGTCGCCAATCGGCGGTGAGTATTACCCACATCTTGCAATCGGTACAGACTACGGCCTACTCAACCGTGGAAGTGACGAAAGAGGGGACAAAGGCGGTGGATGATATTGTGGAGGGAATTAATGCGATCGCCCTCAATGTGGAACAAATCTCCCTCACCGCCCGCCAACAAGCCACGGCTACGGAACAAGTCCGCATGGCAATGGATGATATTAACCTGGGGGCGCAACAAACGGCTACAGGTATCGCTCAAACCCGGATTGGAGTGCGTAGTTTACAGGAAACGGCCAGTAATTTGAAAACCTTAGTGTGAATTGAGATGTTGATCTAGAAGCTGAGGAAGCTGGCGGGGGGTGACTTGGGTATATTTGGCTTTATCCGGTAAAACGACCAAAGCGGGGCCTTTTTTGCACTGATTGAGGCATCCTGTGGCTTTGACTTGCACCTGGTTTTCTAAACCGCGATCGCGCAAATACTCATCTAAAGCACTACATAACCCAGATCCCCCTCGTTTACGACAATTGGATTTTTGACAGATGAGAATTTTTGCTTTTTGGCTCGGGGGCTTCGAGACTATAGGGGGAGGAGATACCCGAGGAGAAGGAGAGGGAAAATCATTAAAAACCGGTTCAACGGCGATCGCCTTATACTTAAATTTTCCCGTCTTGCGGGAACATTTTTGGTGTCCGGCCACCTTCACCCAACAGCCCGGATAAAGGCTCGGATCTAGGGTTTTCCGTAGAGATTTGGGGACTTTAAGCCAATATTCTTGGTTGTGAATCACTAACCGTAAATACTTGATTTTTTCCCCGTCCTTCATCACAAATCCTAACAACTGTCCAACTTGCTCAAAAGTCGAGGTTTTAGGTGCTTTAACCCTTCTCACCTCGGGCGCTACCGTCACTTGTCCCATGCTTGCGTTGAATCCTCCGAATGGCTGAATACTTTCGGGCTGAAGAGAAGTCAAATCATCTCCCCTTCTGTCCACTATAAACATAAAAGCCAGTAAATGACAACTATTCTCAATTATTTCCCCAGAGGGAAAAGTTAGGAGCCCCCGAGGGCTTGCAATGTTAGACTGGATTCATTTTGGCAGCCCAGATCATTTCACATGAGTTTATCCAAGCAACTACGCCCCCGCACTTCAGTCAAACGTTCTCCCAAAAAAGGCGGTAGCCTTTGGTTTGAGAGAATTATGGCGATTATCGCTTTCCTGAACTACGCCCTTGTGGTGTTTGATTTTACCTATGTTCCCTTACGGGATTTTTGGTTACAGGGTCGCGTTAGACTGTTAAGCATTAATCTTGGAGGCTATCAGTTAGAGATACCCGAAGAACCCATTGTGGTGCATCGTTTACCCATTACTCAAGCCTATGACTGGGTAAAAGCCATTGAACCCCATCGGGACACAGAAGCCTATTTGAGGCGGGTGGAAGAGTTAGAAGAAGAACTGATTCAAACCAGTTTGCGTTCTCCAGAAGTCGCGGAAATTCTCGAAGATTTGCGCCAACTCAGCGATGAAATGATCGACACTAACCCCTTTTTAATTGCCAACAAGACTGGGACATTAGAACAGATTAAAAACATCATGCGAGAACACATCTGGGGGGAAGATGGTTCATCGAAAGAAGCCTTTAGTATTTTTTGGAGTCAAGAACATTTAGCCACCCGCAACGCCATCCAAGAATTAAACTTTTTTAACCGCAAAATTCGCCCCTTGATGGAAACCAACTACTTCCGCCCCATCGGAGAAAATGGTCGCCCCGTCAATAACTTTGGCCTACTTGACTTTCCCTTTGCCCTGATCTTTTTCAGCGAGTTTTTACTCCGTAGTTGGTTTATCAGTCGTCGTCATACGGGAGTCAGTTGGTTTGATGCCATGTTGTGGCGCTGGTACGACATTTTACTGTTTGCACCTGTTTTTTTTGGGTTACGTTCCATTCGGTTATTACGAATACTTCCCGTTTTAATCCGTCTTAATCAAGCGAATTTAATTGATCTAAAAGCTATTAAAAAACAAGCCAGCCAAGGCTTTGTAGCAGGCATTGCCGAAGACTTAACCGAAGTAGTAGTAGTTGGAATTCTGAATCAAGTTCAAGGGTCAATTCAACGGGGAGAGTTAACAGATTTACTTGCACAACGCAATAAAAATCCTTATATCAATCTCAATGATATTAACGAAGTAGCAGAAATTTCTCGCTTAATTGTGCAGTTAATCATCAATCAAGTCCTACCCGCTACTCGTGAGGATTTAGAGGCTATTATTCATCATGGTTTAGATAAAGCCATTGCCGATATTCCGGGCTATCAGAATTTCAGCAAGTTACCGGGGGTGGAGAATTTAACACAAAATATCATTGAACAAACCATTCATCAGGTTTATTCCATTGTTTATACACAGATTCAACATATCCTAGAAGAAGATCCCGAGTTTGACCGTTTACTAGATCGGTTGATTAGTACCTTTACAAAATCCATGAGTTCAGAAATTCAAGCCCAGGAAAGTATGGAACGGATGGAATACTTGCTCCATGCTTTAATTGAAGAGATTAAGGTGAACTATGTGCAACGTCTTTCTGAGGAAGATATGGAGGCATTATTAGATCAAACTCGCGCCCTGCGTCAAGCGGCACAAGCCACGATGGGGAATTCTGGAGATTGACAGATTCAAGAGAATTTATATTCGGAAAAAATGACGCGATTGCTTACCCCGTCTGCACTCTAGGACTCGGAAACTGCTATAGTGTTTCCATTTGAGTTTTGTAATCCACAAGGGAAAGCAAAGGGAACACCGGATCTGGTAATAGGGAACAGTATACAAGGGTTACAAGGAGCTTGAAGTATTATGAGAAACTTCTCTGAGAGTTGATCAATGATTTAGAACCGCTATACAATGAGGCTCAATCTCTTAGCCCACCGTTCCTAGAAGGGGATTATAGAAGATTTTTGTAAAGTTTTATCAATACATTAATCGTTTTGAGTAGAATTACATAGAATGAAAGGGAAGTTCGTTGTATTTTAATCATAAATCGTTTATTTTTGCCCTGTGCCGAACCTCAATTAAAGATGTTGGCATCTTTAATTAGCAATTAGTACACTTTGAGATAAACCCGCTTTAAAATTACCTTAAATGTGGGCTTAAACCATTTCTTGACTGACTCCAATGGAGAAAAACTAGACAATCCTCGATTTCTTCGTCAAGCTGAGAAGCGTTTAAAGAAAGCACAGCGTAAGCTATCTAAGAAGAAAAAAGGAAGCAACAAGCGTCAAAAGCAAAAGTCAA
>NZ_JAIHOM010000185.1 GCF_026130165.1 Spirulina subsalsa FACHB-351
GAGAACCAATTTGTCAAAGGACATCGGTTTTTCCAGGAATCTGAAGGCCAGCTTAAATTGCTGCAACGGAGACTGAAAAACAAGAAGAAAGGTTCAAAACGTTGGCTGAGGGTGAAACGCCAAATTGCGCTCCTGCACGAAAGAATACACAACTGTCGCAAGGATTTCTTTTTCAAGCTAGCGCATCAACTCTGTGATCAAGCAGGAATGATATTTGCTGAGGATTTGAACTTGAAAGCCCTCGGAAGGTCAGCGTTAAGAAAAGCCTGTCTGGATGCGGCTTGGGGTTCATTCCTGAATATCCTCAGTCATGTTTGCTGGAAGCGCGGTGTGTATTTTGCCAAGGTCGATGCCAATGGCACAAGTCAAATTTGTCCCCATTGTGGGACGAATTGCGGCCAGAAAAAGTTGTCTGAGCGAGTCCACCACTGTCAGACTTGTGGCTACACCACCGATAGGGATGTAGCGGCGGCGCAAGTGGTGAAACAAAGAGGATTAAATGCGGTCGGGCAGACCGTATCAACGCTCGTCGAGGGTAAAGATATCGGGGTTGGAGTTTATACTCCAGCTAGAGTCTCCCTGTGACACGAGAATCCCCGACCGTTTACGGCGGGGAGTTGTCAAGAATACGGTTCTTGTCACCGTCTCCACCCTTATTGTCTGTGTCGGCGGGGATTTAGTCGTTTCATGGTTGGGTGGCACTCTTCCCCCCTCCCCCCGAGGTTCTAGCACCCCCCTCAACCCCCACCACCGGGAGGATGTTCACGATATCCGGCGTTATTAGGGTTAGTAAGGGAGTCTTGTTATCCGATGCCCTTCTCCTAAAGAGGGAGAGGGGGTGAGGGTGACTTTGATGTTGCACGTTTGTATGTATTTTGTCAAGTCCCAGATATAGTGTTTAATAAGTTTTGATAACACTATTTATGGGCTATTGACTAGGGAAGACAACCGCGTTTTCCCGACTCCCCCTCTCCCCTGCTCCCGATTTGGCGCTGAAGCGCAACAACGAACCTGATTTTCAACTCCCCACTCCCTATTTATGTCTTCCCTCTACGTTTCCCAACAAGGGTGTTACATCGCCCTCCAGCAGGAACAATTGCTAGTCAAACGCAATAATGAAATCCTGACTCAAGTTCAACTGCCCCATCTAGAGCAAGTTCTCATTTTCGGCAAGTCTCAAATCACCACCCAAGCCATTCGTGCTTGTTTATGGCGAGATATTCCCATTGTCTACCTCTCCCGCATGGGCTACTGTTACGGCCGCATTATCGCCATTGAGCGGGGATATCGGGCCCTGACTCGCTATCAACAGGAATTAGGCTTGGGGGAGCGTCTTGGTGTTGCTCAAAACATTGTACTGGCTAAGTTGAACAATAGTCGGACTCTATTAATGCGGCAACAACGCCGTCATTTTTCTCCCTCGCTGACTTTAGCGATTGAAAGCCTAGAGTACCTACAAAAACAGGTTAAAGGAGCGGACTCCCAAGAGAGATTATTAGGTTTTGAAGGGGCTGGGGCGGCGAGTTATTTCGCGGCTTTGGGGGACTGTCTCCGCAATCGGGATTTTGTCTTTACCGCTCGGTCCCGTCGGCCGCCGGGTAATCCGGTGAATGCTTTGCTCAGTTTTGGTTATCAGGTGTTGTGGAATCATCTTTTAGCCTTGATTGAGGTGCAGGGACTTGACCCCTATCAGGCCTGTTTACACAGTAGCAGTGAACGTCATGCGGCTCTGGCTAGTGATTTAATTGAGGAGTTTCGCGCCCCTTTGGTGGATTCGTTAGTGGTCTATTTGATTAATCGCTATCTCTTAGAAGTGAATGAGGATTTTGAATATCGCCAAGGGGGGTGTTTTCTCAATCATCAAGGACGGCGGAAGTTTTTACAGAGCTTTGTCCAACGGATGGAGGAGTCGGTCACGTTGAAAAATGGCACAGTTGAGCCGAAATGGGGACTCCTGAGTTTTCAGGTCAAGGCGTTTAAGGAGTTTGTCTATCATCCGGGGGGTGGGTATTCCCCTTATCTGATTGATTAACTATGTTTTATGTTATTGCCTATGATATCCCTAATGATAAGCGACGGAAGAAGGTGGCGGATTTGTTGGAGGGTTATGGGGTGCGGGTGCAGTATTCAGTGTTTGAGTGTGTCTTAACGCCCCAGCAGTATGGGGAGTTATCGGCAAGGTTAAAAAGACGGATGAACATGAGCGAGGACAATATTCGGGTTTATCCTGTGTCGAGTCATACTTTAACTCAGGTGGAAATCTGGGGGGTGGGACTGCCTTTAACTGAATCGGGAAGGTCTGTCATCATCTAATTTTCCGAGGCTCCCGGAAAATGGCTGAAACGTTGATTTTTCGTCGGGAGCCTCGGTTTCTTGTCCTGTAAGGGTTTGATGTGTGTTGATGGGAAATTCAACGGGTTGCGGAGGGGTGATTTTAGGGGAGCCTCGGAAATGGGGTCTAGACATTAGGCGGGGCAAGGGTTTAAAATGGGGGAGTTCCCCTTTACCGGGGGACTAACTTGATTGGAAACGCTGGCTTTTGGTTGCCCACCAAGGCGGCTGGAAGGAAGTTCCCCTTTACCGGGGGACTAACTTGATTGGAAACTTCGGGATATTATCCCAAAAACTGGGCTGTAATAGCGTTCCCCTTTACCGGGGGACTAACTTGATTGGAAACTGATGACTGAATTTTCCTGGGCCGAAAGAAGTTGTCATCGGTTCCCCTTTACCGGGGGACTAACTTGATTGGAAACCAGCCGTGCAAAGGATTAGGAGCGAGATACAGGGTCTTCTCCGTTCCCCTTTACCGGGGGACTAACTTGATTGGAAACACAGGCTGTTCTCCTATCACAAGGAAGCCATGCAGAGTTCCCCTTTACCGGGGGACTAACTTGATTGGAAACCCTCCACTCGTGAGCGATCGCGAAAACAGGGCTTTCTCGTTCCCCTTTACCGGGGGACTAACTTGATTGGAAACCCCCGATTTTGCCGCTTCTAATAATTTTAAAAAAATATTAGTTCCCCTTTACCGGGGGACTAACTTGATTGGAAACTATACCATCTCTTTTTTGAGTATCCAGCCAAAAAAGAGGTTCCCCTTTACCGGGGGACTAACTTGATTGGAAACGCCATAAGTGCCTTCTATCGGATTCCCCTCTTTTTGTTCCCCTTTACCGGGGGACTAACTTGATTGGAAACATATCTTGGAGCAATATCCCCCAAATCGGAGGGAACGTTCCCCTTTACCGGGGGACTAACTTGATTGGAAACCTATTATAGGGGCGGATTCCCTTGCAAGGTGTACTCAAGTTCCCCTTTACCGGGGGACTAACTTGATTGGAAACCTAATCCTTCTCCTGGGCAATTAAGCCTTCGCCATGTTGGGTTCGTTCCCCTTTACCGGGGGACTAACTTGATTGGAAACCTAGAACAGAAGCCCCAAACACGCTTTCTATCGCAGGTTCCCCTTTACCGGGGGACTAACTTGATTGGAAACAAAAGAAAAATTTGCCGGAGCGATAAAAACCCGCAGAAGTTCCCCTTTACCGGGGGACTAACTTGATTGGAAACAGTTTCAATCGCCCCCTGCCTTACCCAGCCACTGGCTGGACATTTTCATCATTGGCGATAGATGGGAGTTAGGGGCGCAACGCTTGCGCCCCTACAGCCCAACCCGTAGGGGCGCAACGCTTGCGCCCAAATCTGGTCTGCTGTACGCGATCGCCTGTGGAGGGGGATTAGGAGTGCGATCGCCTGTGGAGAGGGATTGGGGGTGCGATCGCCTGTGGGGAGGAATTGGGAGTGCGATCGCCTGTGGGGAGGGATTGGGAGTGCGATCGCCTGTGGGGAGGAATTGGGAGTGCGATCGCCTGTGGAGGGGGATTGAGGGTGCGATCGCCTGTGGAGGGGGATTGGGAGTGCGATCGCCTGTGGAGGGGGATTGGGAGTGCGATCGCCTGTGGAGGGGGATTGGGAGTGCGATCGCCTGTGGGGAGGAATTGGGAGTGCGATCGCCAGTACGAGTTCCTCTTTAACGGATGACTAAGTTAATTGGAAACTCAAGATAAATTAGCTGAGGGGGAAACGATATCATTTGCCCCATTAGCTAATTTAGCAATCGGTTTATTTTATGTTGATTCTATATCCCAAGGATTAAATAAATCAACTGAAGCAAAATAAAAATCATCTACATTACGAGTTACAACCGTTAAATTATAAGCCTTAGCAGTCGCCGCTATCAAACTATCCATAATCGGTAGTTTTTTCCCTTTTGCTTCAGACTGACTACAAAGTTTTGACCATTGATTGACGACCGCCATATCGATCAATAATATCCTTCCCTCAAAACGAAGTTCAAGTTTTTTCACCCAGTCCGAAAGACGAGTAAATTTAACGGGCTGAGTCAATTCAAGCTTAAAAATACCTCTTTTTAACTCTCCAATTGTCAAAACACTGAGAAATAAATCATCTTCTGCCTGAGAATTGAGCCATTCGATCACTACGGGACTTGGCTTTTTCTTTACATACTCAGATAAAACACAAGTATCTAACAAATAGCTCATAAACTAATTTCTCTGCCCGTGTCTCGATCTCTAACAAATAAATCATCCTCGACAGAATCTAAAATTGGCATAAGTAAATCATCAGCTAGTTTAGCAACAGAATTAGATGTTTTATTTTTCTGTCGCTCCTGAATTTGCTGAATAACATTTTCAGCAATTTGATTTTGTTCATATTCCGATAACTGCCGGAGTTTTTGAATCATTTGATCGACTAATTTTGTCATATTTTTATATTCTTATGGTTGATACAATATGAATCAAATTATAACACAATCGCTATCTAGGGCTTGGTGAATAACTCTACTCGTGGGGCTAGGGAACAGGGGGAGTCAGGGATTAGGAGTGCGATCGCCTGTGGGGAGGGATTGGAAGTGCGATCGCCTGTGGAGAGGGATTGGGAGTGCGATCGCCTGTGGGGAGGAATTGGGAGTGCGATCGCCTGTGGGGAAGAATTGGGAGTGCGATCGCCTGTGGGGAAGAATTGGGAGTGCGATCGCCTGTGGGGAAGGATTAGGAGTGCGATCGCCTGTGGAGGGGGATTGGGAGTGCGATCGCCTGTGGGGAGGGATTGGGAGTGCGATCGCCTGTGGATATCATTAGCAAACTTGAGTTAAGATAAAATCAAAACATTTATGTAGGGTCTGCTGAATATCCCTCTAAGCAATGTTAATAGGGCTTTGGGTTAGTTCACTGGCAAGAAACTGCAAGGTTTTAGGGATAAATAATCAAAAAGACTTGCCTTTTTTCGACTCCCCCTGTGGCCAGTGTATCTCGACTGCGCTCGATAACCGCCTAGTCGAACTGTTCCCTAGCCCCACGAGTAGAGTTATAGGCCTAACGGCAAGCTTCGCGTACAGCAAGCCCAGAAGTATTGAACAAATTTCGCCATGAGATTCAGCCAAAAGTAAAGACTATCTTCAAGCAGATCCCCGGAATTCAGTAAAGTCATCACCGACTCTATCACTACTATGCAGCTAATTACTGACACCATTATCTATCCCTCCAGTGACGACCAACCCATGGCAGACAGTACCATCCAATACCAATGGATTACGACCATAAAAGGCGGCTGTGACGCTATTTTTAAACAGGATGAAAATGTGTTTGTTGCGGGGGACTTACTCTGGTATCCCGTAGAGGGAAAACCCACCATCTCCCAAGCCCCTGACGTAATGGTAGCCTTTGGTGTTAGGAAAGGCGATCGCAAATCATACAAACAATGGCTAGAAAATAATATCCCGCCCCAAGTGGTGTTTGAAGTGCGCTCAGAAAGCGACACCCAAACGAAAATGGACAAAAAATTAGTCTTTTACAATCGCTATGGCGTAGAGGAATATTACCTTTACGACCCGCAAAAGACAGAATTAAGCGGTTGGCAGCGAATTGATGGGATGCTAGATGTGATTGACCCCATGCCAGGGTGGATTTCCCCGCGATTGGGAGTGCGTTTCGAGTTAGGCGATCAGGGTTTAGAACTTTACCGATCATGTTTTCTTGAAAGCCCCGATACTTTAGGACGGGGATGAAAAAAAAACAGTATGTAACCCGCGAAGCGTCAACACTTAATGAGCCTTGCCAGTTTTATTAAGTGTGTTATAATGGGAGCATGATAACGATGACCTACGATTTCAAACTCAAGCCTAAAAAGTCTCAAGT
>NZ_JAIHOM010000012.1 GCF_026130165.1 Spirulina subsalsa FACHB-351
GAGCGGGGGAGCAGGGGAGCGGGGGAGCAGGGGAGCAGGGGAGCGGGGGAGCAGACCTAGTCCCTAGTCCCTATTCCCTAGTCCCTATTCCCTATTCCCTAGTCCCTATTCCCTATTCCCTATTCCCTCTCCAACTGACTCAAAAGCTGTGCTACTTCCCCTTGAGTAGTATCAAACTCTACGAGATGCTCTCGTTCCGTTGCCGTGAAATCCTCGAAATTGGCTTGTTGAGACTGGAGTAAGTCAACGGTGGCATCGGAAATGTCTCCGACTCGTTGCTGAAGGCGATCGCGCAAAACCTCCAGAGGGGCGCTACAGTAAACAACAGTCACCCGAAAGCGGCTTTTCTGGTCGAATAACGGACTCCGCCAAGCCAAACGATCATATTTAGCATCCAACACCACCGAATAGCCTAAATTCGCTAAATAAATCCCCACTTCCGCCAACCGTTCATAGGTTTTTTGATTCATTTCGGGGGTATAAAGATCATCACTTCCCCGCTCATTCAGTGCGATTCCTGCTAAATGTTTCCGCACCGCATCTGAACGGAGATGAATTCCTTGTAAACCTTGAGCAATGTGTCGGGCAACCGTCGTTTTTCCAGCCCCCGATAGCCCCGACATTAAAATTAACTGCCCCGGTTTAGCTTTAGTATAATCATCCGCTAATTTATAATATTTTTTCGCTGTTTCTAATGCCTTTTCACGTTCTGATTCAGGAATGTTGGGATCATTGAGTAAAAATGATGTCACCTTAGCCCTTACATAAGCTTGACGACTGAGATATAACGGCAAAACTTGCAATCCTTCCCAATCCGCCGTCACTTCTAGATAGGTATTTAAAAACAAATTGCCTAAATCTTTCCGCCCCCGTGCATCTAAGTCCATAATGGCAAACGCTACATCATAGAATGTATCCACAAAGCGGAACGGTTCGTTAAACTCAATGCGGTCAAAAAGTTGTACCTTCCCTTGCCAAAAACAAATATTTCTTAAATGTAAATCTCCATGACATTCGCGAATTTTTCCCGCCTTTTGCCGTTGCTTAAACAACTCTCCTTGTGTCGCAAAGAACTGATCTGTAAAAGCTTTAGTGTTTTTGAACTGTTCTAGGCTTTGGGCTGTGCCGATATAGCTTTCCGTCTGTTGATAGTTTTCATCAACGGCCTGTTTAATTTGCTCAACTTCCCCAAAACGGTCAATATAAGGATTGGTTTTGCTGGTTTTATGAAACTCCGCCACGACTTGACCTAACTCAATAATATGTTGCGGCGAAAGTTCTCCCTGCTCCAACATTTCACTAAACAGAACAGACTGGGGAAACTGGCGCATTTTTAGGGCATAATCTACCACTTCTCCTGAACCTTCAATGGCTAATTTTTCTCCGTCCTGGGTTAACGGTAATACCTCTAAATATAAATCCGGGGCAGTTTCTTGATTCATGTCTAATTCTGCCCCTAGAAAATGTTGTCGCTTCTCTAAGGTTGAATAATCTAAAAAACCGAAGTTAACAGGCTTTTTAACCTTATAAGCGTATTCACCTGTTAGGAAAACACAGGAAGTGTGGGTTTGCATTACCGTAATAGGATTTTGCACCGGATGGGGATAAAATTCCGGTTGCTGCATTTGTTGGATTAGGGTTTCTAAATTCATGATTGACACTCCCACACTGTCCGTTTAAGATTCAGGTTAAAGTTTGCTCTTTGTATTTTACAAGGAGTTCAGTCATTTTCCTAAGTTTGAGCTTTTGTGATAGAGCTAGGCTCACATTTCTCTGCTTGTAATCCTTACGACCAAGACTTATTATGCCCACCGATATTTCACCTAGCAGCACAGTCTCTCGGAGTGAACTCCGGGAACTGGTACAAAGGCAACTGGAATTGCTTTTAGAACAAAAAAACTATGAAGGGGCGAAAGCACTGTTAATTCCGGTGCAGCCTGTGGATATTGCAGAAGCTATTGAGAATCTGCCGGAAACTATGCAGGTGATTGGGTTTCGGCTGCTCAATCAGACAACCGCTATTACAGTTTATGAGTATTTAGAGCCTAAAGTACAGGTTGCGCTGTTAGAACACTTCAAGGAACAGGAAGTGATCAGCATTGTGGAAAATATGTCCACGGATGAGCGAGCTAAACTGTTTGAGGAACTGCCAGCCAAAATTGTCCGCCAGTTAATCAATCATCTGAGTTTGGAGGAACGTCAAGCTACGTCGTTGTTGTTGGGATATCAGCCTAACACGGCGGGACGGTTGATGACTCCTGATTATATTGCCTTGAAGCAGAATTTGACCATTATTGAGGCAGAGGAGCGCATTCGTCGTTTAGCTCAGGATGTGGAGGTGAGTTATTATCTGTACGTCACGGATGAGCAGAAGCGATTAGTGGGGATTGTCTCTCTGAAGGATTTGCTCTTAGCCAAGCCGGAGCAGATTATTGAGGAGATTATGACGCGGGATATTGTGTATAGTTACACCAATTGCGATCGCGAAGAAGTCGCCCAACTCATCCAGCGTTACGATTTACTCGCCCTCCCCATTGTGGACCAAGAGCAGCATTTATTAGGCGTTGTCACCGTTGATGATGTCTTAGATATTCTCGAAGCCGAAGCCACCGAAGATATTTATCTCATGGGGGCTCTACAAGATGACGGCGACGATTACTTTCAGGCGAATCTCTTCGATGTGGTAAAAAAACGCATCCCTTGGCTGTCGATTCTCCTCTTAACAAACTCCGCCACCATCTTTATTATGAGCGGTTTTGAAGAGGTGATCGAACAAGTGGTTGCCCTCTCCTTCTTTACTCCCCTCTTAATTGATGCCGGGGGAAACGTCGGCGCTCAATCTTCTACCGTTGTCATTCGGGGATTAAGCACCAAATCCCTCCAAGGAAAGAAAACCACTTGGGTGATTTTGCGGGAACTAATTGCCGGGGGTTTATTGGGTTTAATTATGGGGATTGTGGTGATTGTGGGGGTGTTTTTCATTCTCGGCAAGCCGGATATTGGGCTTACCGTTGGCCTCAGTCTCCTAGTGATCACTATTTTAGCGGCTACCACTGGGGCGGGTTTACCCTTTCTGTTTAAGTCCCTCGGTTTTGACCCCGCTTTGATGTCTGCCCCTTTTATTACCACCGTTGTGGATATTTTAGGGCTGTTTATCTACTTCTCCATTGCTCAGGCTATTGTTATGAATGGTGCTTAAGGGCCTGTTGAGTCACGTCATGGCGATAGCGGAACATCTCCCGCAATCGTGAATTTACCCATCCCCCCAGTAACCACTCCGCCAAAAGTCCTCCCGGGAGTTCATAGTCAATGCGGTCGGTGAGGCGGGTGTGTTTCCCTTCTGGGGTGAATTGGTGGTGATGGGTCCAAGATTGCATCGGGCCTAAAATTTGCTCATCCACAAAGCTATGAGGGGGGTCACATTGGGTATGGCGTGCTACCCAAGTGATGGGAACAAACCCTAACCATAACCGGAATTCGGAGATTGCGCCCACTTCTAACCCTCCTTGTCGTCGGATAATTTGTACAGGTTGCCAAGGGGGGGTCAGTTGGTGCAAAATGTCGGGCTGTTCGTGGAACTGCCAAACCTGCTCGATGGGGGCTTTAATTAAGCTAGACTGTTCAAAATGTAACATAAGTATAATGAGGGCGTTCTCGCCGCATTTGATCCCAGTGGCGTAGTCTACCAAAAAAACAATGGCTTATTGTCCTATTTGTCAAACTGAATATACCCCCAACGAGGATGAAATTTGTGTCACCTGTGGATGGGATCTGATTCCTCGTTCCCCTCGTATGACGGCGGGGGAATACCATCGACGGGAAGAACGGCGTTTAATGTGGGCGCGGCAAATGTGGATGACGCTACAAGTTCACTCGCCTTTGATTACATTGTTACGGGATATGCAAGAACAACTGTCTAAGGGGAGTGATGAACGTCAAGAATTGAACGGTTTGCTCCATCAACTTCAAGCACAGTTAACTCCTGAAGTGGCGGCTTCGGTGAATGGGAATTCTGCGCCGTTACGGTTGGAAAATGAACCTCTGCCGGATGTGGTGACTCCTCGGGAGCGTCTGGGGAATTATCGCACGTTGGAACGTTTGTTACAGCAGAAACAATGGCGGGAAGCGGATCAGGAGACGGCGCGTTTGATGATTGCGATCGCCCAACGGGAAAAACAAAACTACTTAACCCAAGCTGACTTAGCGGTTTTCCCCTGTCAAGAATTGCTGGTTTTAGACCAACTTTGGCAGGTCGCCAGTCAGGGAAAATTTGGCTTGATGATACAGAAACAACTTTATTTAGAACTGGGGGGGACTCGCTTCCTCCAACCCTCCATTTGGCGCACAATGGGTCAAAAGGTGGGCTGGGTACAAGGGAACGGTTGGTTAACCTATGACCGCTTAACTTTTAGTCTAGAGGCTCCTGTGGGTCATCTGCCTGTGTTGGGAGATGGATTAGTCTGGTTTGTGGGAGGATGGGATGGCGGAAATCAGGGCTTTTCGGCGTTAGTCTCCCGTTTGGTACAGTGTCGGGTTTAATTAAGAATTGATAATTGATAATTGATAATGGTTAACATCTTAGGCTGAGTTGCTCATGGTGAAACCTTGCGGTATAGCGTGGGGCTTCTCAACGTCTAACTCCCTTACAGAGGGGCAACTTCAATATCAACAACAGCCGTTACTTCAGCATGAAGTTTAACTTCAACTTTATAGTTCCCTAACTTGTTAATTTCCGGCAGGGTAATATTGCGTTTATCGACTTCTTGCCCAGCACTCGCTAACAACACATCCGCCACATCTTGACTGGTAACTGTTCCGAAAATCGCGTTATTTTCGCCCACTTGTTTCTGAATTTTTAAGCGTCCAATGGTTGCCAACGCCGTTTTCTGGGCTTCTGCTTGTTGTTTAATTTCTAACAAACGCTGTCTTTCTTTTTCCCGTCTAATTTCCACCTGTCGGATTACGCTAGGGGTTGCAGGGATGGCCATACCTTGGGGAACTAGATAATTCCGTGCATATCCGGGGGCAACTTCCACTAAGTCCCCTGATTTCCCTAATTTATGAACCTCTCGATTTAAAACAACCTGTACTCGCTTGGACATAGTTTCTCCGTTCTTAAAACTTAGGTGTGGGAGTGCTTTAAAATAAGTCACAGTCTTCCATTATAACCTAAAACCTATCTTTCTTGCCACGTAAACGACTAAAGGTTTGCACCGGATCTGAACTGTTCATGGCTTGTTGAAGGTTGGGGCTATCCCAACGGAGAAAAGGATTGGTTTGTTTTTCCACACCCAAAAGCGAGGGAATTGTGGCCTGATGTTGTTGACGGGCTTGTTGCACTTGCTGGTAACGTTCTTGTAGGGGGTGATTGTCTGGATCGACGGTGAGGGCAAATTTGAGGTTATTGAGGGTGTATTCATGGGCGCACCAGACGCGGGTAGAGTCGGGTAACTGGCGCAACTGACCGAGGGAATGCACCATCTGGCTGGGGGTGCCTTCAAATAGCCGTCCACAGCCTCCTGCAAAGAGGGTATCACCACAGAATAATTCTCCGGGTTCATGGGGGGTGGTTGGGGGGAAATAATAGGCAATGTGGGCGCGGGTGTGACCGGGAACAAAGAGGACTTCGGCACTACGTTGGGCGAATTCAATGCGATCGCCTGCCCATAAAAAGACCTTTTGACCGGGAATCCGTCCTCGATCTTCAGCCCCCCCATAAACGGTTAAATTCGGGAAATGCTGCATGAGGACACTATTAGCCCCCACATGATCCCCATGATGATGGGTGTTAAAAATAGCCACCAGCTCACCCCCAACTTGCTGGAGATAGTCCAACACCGGATCTGCTTCTGCTGGGTCTACCACCGCCCCTTGACGGTTGGTTTCATCCCACAACACAAAAATATAATTGTCCGTTAGAGCGGGAAGTCGAGTAATCTGCATTTTGATCAACTATTAATTCTCTATATCTTTTCCCCGTACAGAAGACAGGCGAGGGGGAATGGGCTAGTGTTTCGTGAGCTAGTTCGCTCCAGAGACAATCTGCCACTGTTATATTTTAGATTCACCTCCCCAGCCCCTACAATTGTCCCCCCTACTTGTACCATGAGCGAACCCCAAAAAAACCCAACCCTAGCCACCCTACCGGAAACAGTAGAACGGATTTTAAGCACGGGATATTTAACACGCCAAGAACATTTTCAACTGGTGACGCTGTTTCTCTCCGACTTAGCGGTAAACGAAGAGGAGCGCCGTCAACTGAATCGCATTTTTGATGAACTGCAAATGGGACGGTTAAAATACTCAAGTTCGACCTAGTGCCTTGTTCGTAATTTTGGCCCTTTTTGACTCCTCCGATCCAAACTGCTCACAGGGATATAAAGCCTCTGAGTTTCACGCTTACCGCTATATTTTTTATGAACAAAATACAGGTCATTGGCATTGGTTTAGATGGTGCGGCCGGATTACCCAGCACCTTGTTAGAACAGATTCAAAGGGCTAACCTTTTAGTGGGTAGTGCGCGCCATTTAAGCTACTTTCCCGACTATGGGGGTCAGCAAATCGTCCTGGGAGAATTGGATCCGGCGATCGCGCAAATTCAGGCCGCCCTCGAACAAGGGGAAAAAATCGTGATCCTCGTCTCGGGAGATCCCCTGTTCTTTGGTTTAGGGCGCTTGTTACTTGAACATTTCCCTCCCGAACTCCTCACCTTCCATCCCCATGTCAGCGCTGTTCAGTTAGCCTTTAATCGGGTCAAATTGCCTTGGCAAGAAGCCCAGATGATCAGCGTCCACGGGCGTTCCTTAGAAGTCCTCAGCGCGGCACTCCAGCAGGGAGAAAGCCCCATCGCTGTCCTCACCGACTCCCTCAACACCCCCAGCGCCATCGCGGCCCATTACCTCTCCCTCGACTTACCCATCCTGTATCAATTCTGGGTGTGCGAAAACTTAGGCTCTCCCGAAGAACGGATTCAACTGTTCACTCCAGAACTTTTAGTCAACCAAGAATTTGATCCCCTCAATGTTTTGCTCCTAGTTCGACAAACCCCTACAGAACTAGCTTTACCCGTGCAGCAACTGCCTTTGTTAGGGTTGCCGGATCATGTATTCTTGAGTTTTCGCGATCGCCCCGACCTCATCATCAAGCGAGAAATCCGCCTCAGCATCCTCGGAGAACTTGCCCTACGTCCTGCCCAAATCGTCTGGGATATCGGATCCGGCATCGGTGCCGTCGCCATCGAAATCGCTCGCCTTTGCCCCACCTCCCAAATCTACGCCATCGAAAAAACTAGCATGGGGCATCATCTCATCCAAAAAAACTGTCAACAGCTTTACGTCCGCAACGTTCACCCCATCGAAGGAGCAGCCCCCGACATCCTGCACGACTTACCCGCCCCCCATCGCGTTTTCATCGGTGGTAGTGGCGGCCAATTGAGTGAAATCCTCACCTTCTCTCAAAACGTCCTACGGCCCAATGGTGTCATTGTCCTTGCCTTCACCACCTTAGAACACCTTTCCCTAGCCCTCCACCACCTGCAACAAAGCAAATGGCACTATCGCCTCCTACAAGTCAATCTCTCCCGTTCCGTTGCCCTCAGTCAATACACCCGCTTTGCTCCCCTCAATCCCGTTACTCTAGTAACGGCCTATCGGGTCTAAGAACAGGGAGATCCCATCATTAATATTGCAAATTGTGAACTTATGTAAAGACAACTCAACAGAGCCGAAAAAGGGATTCAATTTCCCCGATCCTAGAACAGATAAGCCCTTGAACCCTCTTCCTCTGTTTGCAAAAATTAATAAGATTTCTCAGAATAGCGTCCCCTCCTCGCTTATCATGTAGATTAATCTTTGTAAAAAAACGATAAAATCACGGAGGTTCACACCTTGACTATTCCTCTACTAGAATACGCGCCTAACAGCCAGAACACTCGCGTTGCAGGGTATGAAGTGGGAGGGGATGAGTCTCCCAAACGCTTTATGTCTGGGATGGTTCTCTCTTCTGAAGATGCAACTAATATTATTGAAGCGGCTTATCGTCAGATTTTCTTCCATGCCTTCAAATCCGATCGTGAACCGATCCTAGAATCCCAACTCCGCTACGGTCAAATCACCGTGCGGGACTTCATTCGCGGTTTATTGCTCTCCAATACCTTCAAACGCAGTTTCTATGATCTCAATAGCAACTATCGTTTTGTAGAACAGTGTGTGCAACGGGTACTCGGTCGCGAAGTTTACAGCGAACGGGAAAAAATCGCTTGGTCCATTGTTGTGGCAACCAAAGGGATTGAAGGGTTTGTAGATGAGTTGCTCAATAGCGCTGAGTATCTGGAAAACTTCGGTTATGATAGCGTTCCCTACCAACGTCGTCGCGTTATCGATGGACATGACACAGGTGAAACTCCCTTTAACATCAAGTCTCCCCGTTACGACGGCTACTATCGTAGCATTTTGGGCTTCCCCCAAATCGTTTGGCAAAATGCGGTTCGTCGCTTTACCCCCCAAGACGAAAAACCCAAAGCTGGCAGTCCTGCCAATTTCTTGGGTATGGCACGGGGCTTAAGCAATGCTCAAGGGAATTCCACTCCCCGCGTTGCTTTAAGTGGCAATTACTTAGATTTAGTTCCTCGTCGTTAAGCAGAATGATCTCTTTAATGATCTCTTTAAAGATTTAGATTCTGGTCAAAAACTAGGCAGTCAGAGATTGAGAGAAGCGTTAAGTTAATCCTGAACGGTTTTTTCAATTTGTGACTGCCTTTTTAGGGAGGTCGTGTTCAACTCAAAACTCGATATTTCAAATAAAATCCTCCCCACATTAACAAAAGAATGACCACTGTTCCCAGTCCTAAATAACTTGGCACCCAAAACACAGCTTCAATGTGATTAATTTGTCCCGGTTGGAGTTGCCAAATCAATTGATGATTGACTTTACGCACTGGGGGGGTGTTGTCATCTTTATGCACCACATTCCGCGCACCCCAAGGGCTATTGAGGGCAAATTCTAGGTTTAAAAGATTGCCGGAATTAATGATTAATTCCCCTTCTCCGGCGAAAATACTTAAGGCCCGGAGGTCTACATCTAAAATAAGGCGATCGCGCTCTAACAACAACAGGTTACTCTGATTAACCACCACCTGAGAGTTAAGCTGCACCACATCGGAGTTCTCCCCTAATTCCACCCCTTGGGGACTTTGGTCTGTGGGGTTAAAAAATTGATTAAATTTCTCCCCGAATTCTTGACCATTGGCAAAGGGAATGGTAACAATCACCTCTTGTTCTGACACTCGTTTAACCCGACCTTGTAAAGCTTTAGCGCGAGTCTCAATAGTTTTTAGCCACTTTTTCGCCTCACTTTGACTAAAACTGGTCAATTGTTCCCCGAGTTGAATATGTTGGGTGATCTGACCTCTATATTGTCCTTGCCAATTCACCCCCACATCATAACGCACACAACCGGAGAGCAAAAAAACCGCCATAATTAGGCATAAAATCAGTCTTTTTTTCGGTATTCTACGCGGTTTCATCGGTCTGGGGTTGAATAGTCGCATCATCGAACCTTCCCAACTCTTATGTTATAATGGATCACTAGCAAAAACAGCTAAAACCCTTGCTAGGCAAGGAAAAAGGGAGTCTTCAGCCTTCCCCCAAAGCCCTCCCGATTTGTATTTCTGAGTTATCCACATTTACCGTAATTGATCATACATTAATGACTGTTCAAACTCGTCCTACCCTCCTGCTCATTGACGGTCATTCTTTGGCCTTTCGTGCCTATTATGCCTTTGCCAAGGGACGAGACGGGGGATTGCGCACCTCTGGGGGCATTCCCACTAATATCTGTTTTGGTTTTATCAAGTCTTTGTTACAAATCTTAACGATACAGAAACCCGATCGAATTGCGATCGCCTTTGATTTAGCCGACCCCACCTTCAGACACCAGCTAGATGAGGGCTATAAGGCCGATAGAACCCCCACACCCGAGGATTTTATCCAAGACCTCGCCAACCTCAAAACCCTCTTAAATGCCCTAAATTTGCCCACTGTAACCGCCTCTGGCTACGAGGCCGACGACATCCTTGGCACCCTGACCCAACAAGGCACAGCAGCCGGATATCAGGTTAAAATCATCAGTGGCGACCGAGATTTATTCCAATTAGTAGACGATGAAAAAGGCGTGAGCGTCCTTTACTTTGACCGCAATGTTATTAAAGGATCCGTCACCGGAGCCGTTGAATATAAAACCGCCCAAGTGGAAGCAAAACTAGGCGTTAAACCGAGTCAAGTCGTGGATTATAAAGCCCTGTGTGGCGATAAATCTGACAGTATTCCGGGAGTAAAAGGCATCGGCGAAAAAACCGCCGTTAAACTCCTCCACACCTACGAAACCTTAGAGAATATTTATCAAAATTTAGGCAAAATTACCGGAGCAAATTACAAGAAACTTAAAGAGGGAAAAGCCGACGCAGAACATTCCCAAATCTTAGCTCAAATTAAACTCGATGTTCCCTTAGAAATTACCCTAGATCAATGTCACCTGCGAGGATTTGACCCCCAGAAAGTCAAACCCATCCTAGAACATTTAGAACTCAAGCAATTCCTCAAACAAATTGACCACCTCCAGCACCAACTCGGGGGAGAAGTTCCCCCTCCTCCCCCAGAGGATACCTCCTTTTTCTCCTCAGAAGAAACCGACTCCCAACCCCCCCGACAAAGTGTTAAGATTCAACCCCAAACTATCCAAACCGAAGCCCAACTGACTCAACTGATTACCCAGTTAAAACAACAGACAGACCCCAACTGTCCCGTCGCTTGGGACACAGAAACCACCTCCCTCAATCCCCGTCAAGCGGAGTTAGTTGGGTTAGGTTGTTGTTGGGGAGAAAATCCCCAAGATGTGGCTTATATCCCCCTAGGTCACACCCAAGGAGAACAACTGGATAAAGCCCTAGTATTAGAAAAAATTGGCGCAATTTTAGCCGATAAAACCTATCCAAAAGTATTCCAAAATACCAAATTCGACCGTTTAATTTTACATCACCAAGGTATTGAATTAAATGGGGTCGTTTTTGACCCTATGCTGGCTCATTATGTCCTCCATCCTGAAGAAAATCATAACTTAACGGATCTGTCTATTGATTATCTCGACGGGATCACCGCCCAAAGTTATAAAGAATTAGGATTAACCAAAGAGCAAACCATTGCCGATCTCCCCATTCCCCAAGCGGCTGTATATTGCGGATTAGATGCCTATGCAACCTATCAATTAGTGCCTAAATTACAAGCAGAATTAGCCGAATTCCCAGAACTCAACCGACTATTTCGTGAGATTGAACTACCCTTAGAACCTGTTTTAGCTGACATGGAAACGCGGGGAATTCGGATCAATTTACCCTATTTAAAAACTTTATCTAAACAACTAGAACAGGAGTTAGAGGAATTAGAACAAAAAGCCTATAAGGATGTGGGGGAAACCTTTAACTTAAATTCGCCTAAACAGTTAGCTGAAATTTTGTTTGATAAATTAGGATTAAGTACAAAAAAATCGCGTAAAACTAAAACGGGATACTCAACAGATCACGCGACATTAGAAAAGTTACAAGGGGATCATCCCCTGATTGATCATATTTTATCCCATCGGACATTAGCTAAACTGAAATCTACCTATGTTGACGCATTACCGGAACTTATTGATCCCCAAACCCAACGAATTCATACGGATTTTAACCAAGCGGTAACTTCTACGGGGCGCTTATCTTCGTCTAACCCTAATTTACAAAATATTCCCGTTCGGAGTGAATTTTCTCGCCAAATCCGTCAAGCGTTTTTACCTCAAGATGGATGGCTTTTAGTTTCGGCAGATTATTCTCAAATTGAGTTAAGAATTTTGGCGCATTTAAGTCAAGAACCTGTGTTAGTGGAAGCTTATCAGAAGGGGGAAGATGTCCATACCGTAACAGCGCGTTTGTTGTTCGAGAAAAGCGATGTCACCCCAGATGAACGGAGACTGGGGAAAACGATTAATTTTGGGGTAATTTACGGTATGGGAGCCCAGCGTTTTGCGCGGGAGGCTGGGGTATCCCAGAAGGAGGGGAAGGTATTTATCGAACGCTATCGGGCCAGATATCCTCGGGTGTTCGATTATCTGGAGACGATGAAAAAAAATGCGATCGCCTTGGGATATGTGGAAACCCTCCAAAAGCGCCGTCGTTACTTTAATTTCACCAGTGCAACCCTGCAAAGATTATATCAGAGTAACCCCCAGGAAATTGATTTAGACGAGTTAAGGGGGCTGTCTGGTGTTGATGCTCAATTATTAAGAGCGGCCGCGAATGCGCCTATTCAGGGGTCAAGTGCGGATATTATTAAAATTGCTATGGTTAAATTGCAGCCGATTTTGCAACAATATCAAGCTAAATTGTTGTTACAAGTTCATGATGAATTAGTGTTAGAAGTTCCCCCGGAAGAATGGGAGAGTTTAGAACCCCAAATTAAGGAAACCATGGAAAAGGCGGTGAGTTTAACGGTTCCCTTAGAGGTTGAAGTCAGAGCGGGAGGAAACTGGATGGAGGCAAAATAATTTAAGTTAACCCGCGAAAAAACCTTTAGATCAGTGCTGAAAGAGGGAAAAAATTAAGAGGCGATTTATGAATAAGCCGAACATTAAAAGCCTGTACTATATCACGCACATAGGGAATCTTCCGTCAATTCTCAATCGAGGAATTTTATCTCATAAAAAAGTTGAAGAGCTAGGGGTTTCATATACTCCAATTTATGACCGAGAAATAATCAGCAGACGTAAGGAAAAATCCACACCTGAACGCAATAGCTTATGGGAGTATGCTAACTTGTATTTCCAACCCCGTAATCCGATGATGTACCGAGTAATTCATGAAACAAACAAGAGGGATATTGCTGTTATTGCAGTTAAGCCAACAGTGCTACAGGCATCAAGAGTTCTGATCACGGATGGAAATGCCGCTAACGGTCCAACCCAATTTTTTTCGATTAACGAAGGATTAACAGTACTTCAACAGCAATGGAAAATTATCCAAAACGATTGGTGGAATGAACTTGATGGTTCAAAGCGCAAAATAATGGCTGAGTGCTTAATTCCTGAAGAAATTAGCCCAGACTTTGTACATTCGATTTTTGTCACAGATCATAAAGCCAAGAAACAAGTGGAAGAAATTATTGGTTCAAGGCCAATCGGTGTGCCTGTGATACCTGAACCTCATATGTTTTTTCAACCTAAATATTCCACTCTTATTGGAGATAATATTTCTCTAATTGATGGTGATATGTTCTTCTCCAATATGCAAACACTAACGATTAGTGTTAATCTTCAAGGAGTTATGGGAAAAGGTTTAGCCTCGCGAGCAAAATATCAGTTTCCTGATGTTTATGTGGTCTATCAAGATGCCTGTAGAAGTAAAGAGCTTACAGCAGCGCAACCTTATCTTTACCGACGTGAAGCGTCATTAGATCAAGAATTAGCCGACCTAAGTCATCCATTTGAATATCCCAATTCTGTCAAATGGTTTCTATTTTTTGCCACTAAGAGAAAATGGAGAGAGAACTCTCGTTTAGAAGATATTGAAAGTGGCTTAGATTGGGTTAGTAAGAATTGCCATAAAGTGGGAATTAAATCTTTAGCCATGCCAGCTTTAGGCTGCGGGCTAGGTAACTTAAATTGGAGTGATGTCGGGCCGGTAATGTGTCGTTATTTGCACAATATTGGAATTACAGTTGCGATTTACCTGCCACGTGAGCATCAAATTGACTCTAACTATTTGACAAAGGAATTCTTGCTAGGATAGACAGATTAGCACTACATCACAGAATTGTTGATGAATAAGAGCGTGTGGTGTTGGCGATCGCATTGGGCAAGCTAAAGCACGAGGTAATTTAGGATTATGTACAACCTGTCTTCAGACTCTGCGCTATAGTCTCTGGCGTTGATCTTGATCTTGATGCACCACTCTTAGATGAGGACGAATAAGATTGTCTGTCGATCAGCCCCTTGTGATTAATGGATGGAGTATATTTGCCCATCCTCTATTCCTTCAACAGTTTGAGGAACTTGTGATGCAGGTTGAACCTCTGCGTCGAAAGGATGCTAAAAACTATAAAAAGAAGAATGAATCTGAGTAGAGCAGGAGAATAACATAATACTTATCTGAGGGAGTAACTTAGCTATGACGATATCTGAACCACTTGTTAGTGTTGTTATACCAACCTACAATAGAGCCTACATTTTAGAACGAACGATTCAAACTGTTTTATCCCAAACCTATCAAAATTTTGAAATCATTGTAGTTGACGATGCTTCTACAGATAATACACCTCAACTAATGAAAAGGTGGGCAGACTCACGGATTCAATACATCCGTTATGAACCCAATCGTGGAGTTTGTGTAGCACGCAACATAGGCATGAATACTGCTCAAGGTGAATATATTGCCTTGCTGGACTCAGATGATCAATGGTCTTCTCAGAAACTCGAAAAACAATTATCTGGCTTCAATAAACCAGAAGTTGGTGCTGTTTATTGTTGGTCATATTTTATTGGAATTTTTAATGAGATTAAACGTCTACGAATTTCGGAGGCCAGAGGGAATTTAAGAGAAAATCTACTCTATAGAAATTTTATAGGGAGTGCCTCTACCATTATGTTTAAACGAGAGGTGCTAGAAAAAGGTATCTACTTTAACCCGGAGTTACCCTTTTGTGAGGATTGGGATTTTTTTATCCAGCTAGCTAAACATTATGAGTTTGAGGTTATTAGAGAAGGATTATTATATTATTCAGATGATTTAGGTCAAAAAGATAGAGCCACTACTAAAAGTTCGATGATCACTGAAGGGTTTATAAAATTTTTAAATCACTATCATACTCAATTACCAGAAGGCTATAAAAATATTGGGACTTTAACCTTAGATCAAAAATCAGTATGTTTTTTCAGGTTAGGACAAACTTTAATCTGTCATGGACAACGTTCTAATCACTTACAAGGGGTACAATTAGGTTGTAAGTATTTAAAATTCTCCTATGGTATTGCTCCCTATAAACTACGTTTTCTATACCATTATCTAAGCTCCTTAATGGGGGGGGATTTTTATGTAAAAATGAACGATTTAGAAAAAAGTATACGTCAGAATTTAGGAAAACTTAAATTTTGGAAAAAGTCTAGGTAATATAATTGTCTTATGGCTACCTGTACATCACATAATGGTTAACTGATTTTGTAGTTCGTTAAAACTTATCTAGTACAGTGTTGTTAAAACGGGAATTATGCACAAATAGCCTAAAATATCACTAACCTGAGATAGAATAACATGGGTCAACCTGAATTTAAACCTGTTGCTTTCGCTGTTAATGGAACATTGATGCGAGGGCTAGAATTGAATCAAAATCTCTTAGAAATTGGGGCAACATTTAGCCAAGAAATCCACACAGAACCTTGTTATAAATTATGGTCAATGGGGGACGAATACCCGGCCATGCAGCGCGTCAAAACGGGAGGACAAAAGATTGCGCTGGAATTGTGGAATGTGCCTCCCTCGGGTTTAGTGACTATTCTCCAACAAGAACCGCCGGGCCTTTGTATTGGTAAAGTGTACCTAGAGACGGGGGAACAAGTCTTAGGGGTGCTGGGGGAGGGAATCTGTTGCGACGATGGACAGGAGATTACCCAGTATGGGGGATGGCGCAATTATATCAAAACTCTGAAGGAGCTAGACCGTGAGGAGCGCTTAGAACGAATGTTGGCGATCGCAGAACAAAACCAACTCGGCGAAATCGCTTGCAAACTCTGGTCTTTACAGCCCTATTTTAGCGCTTGGGTCTACTATGGGTCATGGGAATTTCGTTCCCCCATCCCCCAAAAGTCCCCCGGTGACACTGCCACCTATGTGACCAGTTTTGGAGTTGCGCCCCTCCTCCGATCCGGTATTCAACTGTTTCTTTGCCCTCAAAATCTAACTCTATTGTACCATAAATCTCAGCCAGATGTTGAGCAATTTATTCAAGATTTAAAGTCTTGCCTCCCCCAAGTTCCCGCTCAAAAAAATTGGCTCAAATTTAAACTCAATCAACCGGAACAAGCCACCTTTTTTATTACCCTATTTGGTCAATTTGCCAACTTATTTTAAGCGAAAAAACCATGACTCGTTTTATTCCCGCCGATCCTTATCCTTACCCCTACAACGGCGATCTCCGCCCAAAAAACACGGTTTTAATCATCATTGATATGCAAACCGATTTTTGTGGAATAGGGGGCTATGTTGACCAGATGGGCTATGATTTATCCTTAACTCGCGCCCCCATTGAACCCCTCCAAAACCTTCTCCAAGTCACGCGAGAACAAGGCTTTCATATTATGCACACCCGGGAAGGACACCGCCCAGACTTGTCTGATTTACCAGAAAATAAACGTTGGCGGAGTCAACAAATCGGGGCAGGAATTGGGGATGCGGGGCCTTGTGGGCGGATTTTAGTGCGAGGGGAATCGGGATGGGAAATTATCCCTGAATTAGCCCCTCTCCCCGGAGAAACCATTATTGATAAGCCCGGAAAAGGGGCATTTTATGCCACAGATTTAGATTTATTACTGCGCAAAAAAGGGATTCAAAATATTATTCTCACCGGGATTACAACGGATGTTTGTGTTCATACCACAATGCGGGAAGCGAATGATCGGGGCTATGAATGTTTAGTGCTGTCTGACTGTACAGGAGCAACCGATTATGACAATTATTTAGCCGCTTTAAAGATGATTAAAATGCAGGGGGGCGTATTTGGAACGGTGACAGATTCTAAGACCTTAATTCAAAGCCTGACTGAATAAGCCTTTGCTTTAACAATTCTAAGAAGTTGTGTCAAAAGAAATGTAAAGGAAGTCTATAATGATAGACAAAGCATGGATCGAGGAGAATTCACAATCATTATGTACACCCTACAAAAAACTAATACTAAAATTTTTCTTGATTACGATCGTATTGTAGCGGCTTGCCAAAAATGGAAAATTATAGAATTTGCCCTATTTGGCTCGGTGCTAAGAGATGACTTTGAGCCTGATAGAAGCGATGTTGATGTGTTAGTAGTTTTTCATCCAGACGCTCACTGGACATTGTTTGATCTTGTTGATATTGAGGATGACTTTAAGAAAATTTTGGGTAGAGATGTAGATTTAGTTGAACGTGAAAGTATAGAACAAAGTGATAACCCTTTCCGTAAGCAGGAAATTTTAAACTCTTTAAAAGTGATTTATGCTGCCTCGTGAACGTAACTACTTATTAGATATGCTGAAGTCTGCAAAGTTAGCTCAAGAGTTTGTGGCTAATGTGGATTGGGATCTGTTTCAACTTGATTTGATGTGTCAAGCTGCCGTAACTCGTCAACTCGAAATTGTTGGCGAAGCGGCTCGTAGGATCTCTGAAGAATCTCAGGCAGAACTATCTGAAATCCCCTGGCATCAAATCATCGGAATGCGGAATCGTATTGTCCATGAATAAGATCGGATTAACTTAATTACTCTTTGGGATACAATTCAGCTTGCCTTACCAGATTTGATCTCGGTATTAGAAACTATTATTGCGGCTGAAGAAACATGAAAATTTACTGAATTATCTTGAAGGAGTTGGGTGGCTTGATGAGCATTCAAGGGCCGCGAAAAGAAATAGCCTTGGACTTTTGTTCCCCCTAAAGCGGTGAGTTGATTTAATTCTTCTAAGGTTTCCACCCCTTCCACAATTACCTCTAACCCTAAAGAGGTGGCAAACTGGAAAATCCCGCGAATCAGTTCCCATTGTTTTTGGGAGACAAAAGAGCGGTCAATTTTGAGGACATCCACCGAGAGTTCATGTAAACGGGATAGGGAGGAGTACCCCGTGCCGAAGTCATCTAAATAGATTTGAATGCCCAGTTGTTTGAGTTGTTGGAGAACTTGTAAGGAGAGGGGGAAATTCTGAATCGTTAGGCTTTCGGTAATTTCCACTCGTAAGGAATGGGGGGATATGCCTGTGGTGAGACAAATTTCTGCAACTTGGGCGGCTAAATCCGCTTGTAACAGTTGTAGGGTGGATAGATTAACGCTCATGGTTAAGTCTTTGCCCCAGCCCTGTTGTTGCCAGTGGTGGAGTTGCCAGCAGGCACTGCGTAGGGTCCATAATCCCAGTTGATGAATTAAACCCACTTCCTCGGCTAAGGGGATAAATTCCGTGGGAGATATCCAGTGATGTTGGGGATGGTACCAGCGTAGCAGGGCTTCAAAACCGATGATTTTCTGGGTTGTCAAGCAAACGATGGGTTGATAGACCAGATGGATCTCTTGAGAGCCATTGGGTGTCTCAGAAGTCGGGATGGCATTGCGTAAATCCAATTCTAGACGCATACGCTCTAAGGCATGGGGGGAGAGCATGGGAACCGTAGCCCCTTGATCGGCTTCTAGGATATTGAGAACCCGGAGTAAACGTTCTAGATTTTTATTAGCGATCGCTAACAATCTCATCCCCTCATCACTTTGGGGCAGAATCTTACCACTGGAGAGCAATCCCAAGGAGGCTTGAATTGAAGTGAGGGGGGTTCGGAATTCGTAACTTAGACGACTCCGTTGGGACGATTCATCGGATTCTAATGATTCTAATGCCTGGGATACTCCCTGCTGCCTATCCATCATGACTTCTATTGCATCCATAAAACACACCTCGATTAATTAACCCCCGATCCCATTTCTTCCCATCTGTTTTGTGCTGATCTGGGTTTTCTGCTGTCACCCAATAGTCAAAAGTGTCATGCCCCCTTTAACTCTAGTGTATTGGCTATGTTTGGCCACCTGCAACCTGACACACTAAATCTCAGTATAGGGGGGAATTGTGAAGATAATGGGGATTAACTATTTTTTAAACCGTTTTGGGCTGACTATTTCGGCTAAACTGGCTTAAATCCCGCCAATATTGCTGAAAAATCTGCTTTTTCCCCTCCCCAAGAGAAAAATCCCCGTCGGCTTAGATGAATTGCAGAGCAAGGTTTGTGTAGAATACGATTGATTGGTTTGGGGTCTACCCAGCCAAGCAGTTCGATGAACTGCCATGATTTATGAGGATCCCTCCGACAGTTTATGTGGGAGGATCTCACTAGCTCTTTGTTCTGGGGAAGCAAACTGTGCGAATTCCGCTCGACTACTACAGGATCTTAGGCGTGCCAATCCAGGCCACCGCTCAACAACTCAGTCAGTCTTACCATGATCGCGCCTTGCAACTACCGCGACGGGAATATAGTGATCTGGCAATTAATGCTCGGAAACAATTACTGGATGAAGCCTATGGTGTTTTATCTGATCCCGAACAGCGCTCGGCCTATGATGCCAGTTTTCTGGCCAAAACCTATGAGCTAGATCAACAGCCCCAGCTAGATTCACCCCTCGAAAGTCTGCTGGAGTTGGGGGGCAATTCGCCGACCCCTTGGATTGAGATTAATCATGAACAATTAGTGGGGGCGCTGCTGATTTGGCAGGAACTAGGGGAGTATGACCTAGTGCTGAAGTTGGGACAGCCCTTGTTAGAAAATCCGGTCAGTATTAGCCCAGAACAAGAGCGTCTGATGCAGTCTAAGCTGATTCGGGCGGATGTGGTGTTAACCATCGCTTTGGCTTGTTTGGAGTTGGGGCGAGAACATTGGCAACAGGGCCATTCTGAGAAGGCGGCGATCGCCGGACAAACCGGACAAGAACTGCTATTGCGCGAGGGACTGTTCCCCAATGTCCGGGGCGAAATTCAAGCGGATCTCTATCGTCTGCGACCCTATCGCATTTTAGAGCTACTCTCCCACGAGGGGGAAGACGAAACCCGACGCACCCAAGGAATTCAACTCCTGCGGGATATGCTCCACGAACGGGGGGGCATTGACGGCACAGGGGATGATCAATCCGGGTTAAGTGTGGATGATTTTCTGCGCTTTATCCAACAAATTCGCCACTATTTAACGGTGGCTGAACAACAGGAATTATTTGAACTCGAAGCGAGACGACCCTCCGCTGTGGCCACCTATTTGGCGGTTTACGCCCTAATTGCCCGGGGTTTTGCCCAATGTCAGCCCTATTTGATCACCCGGGCGAAGGAAATGTTACAACGGCTGGGTCGTCGTCAAGATGTGTATTTAGAACAAGCCGTTTGTGCCTTGTTGTTGGGGCAAACGGAAGAAGCCAGCCAAGCTCTGGAACTGAGCCAAGAATACGAACCTCTGGCCTTTATTCGGGAAAATTCTCAAGATTCCCCGGATTTACTGCCGGGATTGTGTCTATACGGCGAGCGCTGGCTCCAAAATGAAGTATTCCCCCATTTTCGGGATTTAGCCGATCAACGGGCTTCCCTGAAGGATTATTTTGCCGATGAACAGGTACAAGGCTATTTAGAGCAGTTACCCAGTGAGGGAGCCGCCCAAAATCAATGGACGGTGGTGGAGTCTCCTGCTTTCGGGGCCGCGACAGCCCTCCAAGCAGAACCCCGCATTCCGGCCTCTGTAGCCCCACCGATGGGATCGGGAACGGCGGGGAGATTTGAGGATTTTGACCCCGGAATGCCCCCATCCAACAGTGGTCGGGGTGCGGTGGCGGGGATGCCCAGAAACCGCCCCCCTGTAGAGCGAGACTCCCACACCAGCCCGGATGAACGGGGAGGACGAGAACGGAAGGCCGATCCTGTGGCACTGCGGGATGAAGGCTATAGGCCTAGTCGTCGCAGGGGGAACAGAACTAGCCCCAGTCGGGCTGGTCGTCGCAGTAGCCGTTCTCAGAGCAAGGGGACTCGTTCTCTGATTTTCTTGGGATTGGGGGGCGTTGTGGGGGTGTTTTTCTTTGTCTTCCTAATTGGTCAAGCGATCCAACTGTTACGAGGGGGGCCGGATTTAGAACAGGCTGAGGTGATTGACCCCATGGAAACTATGCCCAATGGGGAGGAAATGCCCGTAGAAGAGGCCCCGGCTCCCTCGGTGGCGGATCCCATCCTGACCCCAGAAGTGGCGCGGGAAGTGGTGCAAATGTGGCTGGATGTGAAGAAGTTGGCTTTTGGTTCGGAATACCGGATTGACCAGTTGGAGACGATTTTAACGAATCCCTTGTTGGGGGTTTGGCGGGGTCGTGTGCAACAGGCGCGCAGTAGTAATATTTCCCGGGAATATCAACATACTGTGTCGGTGGATGAGGTGATTTTTGACCCGGCCCAGCCCAATGTGGGGGCGGCGGTGGTGTCGGTGCGGGAACGGACGACGGAATACCGGGCTGGGGCTTCGGCGGGGGTGCGGGATGATAATTTACGGGTGCGTTATGAGTTGGTGCGGGAGAATAATCAGTGGAAAATTCGCGATATGAGGATTTTGTAGGATGGATTCGGGATGTTGTTTGGGGGGCAAATGATCTAGCATAGCTAGGAAGTCTTGGGGAAAAGGTTAGATGAAAGGGAAAGGTTTATTCTTGGGGTGTTGTGCGATCGCCCTCTTAACAGGTTGTAGTGGCGATCCCACCGCCCAGCGCTGGTTTGCGCCAGATCCGGAATTGGAAACTCCGGCCAGTCCAGAAGCGTCCCCCTCTCCCTCTCCCTCCCCCTCCCCTACTCCCGAGGTGGAGGAAACAGCCCAAACTCTACCCCAAAATTTCCCGGAAACTATTCCCCAATACCCCGAGGCAACGTTATTAGAGGCTAAATATTCCTCGGCCCAAGTTCGGGGAACCACACGCTGGACAACGACGGATCCTCAAAACCTCGTGCGGGAGTTCTATCAACAGGCGTTTACGGAGCAGGATTGGACGCTGGAGACGGGGGAGGGGGAAGATGACTCCTTGAGCGCCCGTCGGGAGGATTTACGGGTGACAATCGCTTTTGAGGATGTTAGTGCCGGGGAAACCCAGTTTAGCTTGACCTATCAAGTGGGGGAATCTCCCACCCCGACGACTTCTGAGGGGGAGGGGGATTTATCCACGGTGTCGGAGCCGTTACGGGGCTATGTGTCCGATGTGTTGGCTTTGGGGGTGATGGGTGAGGTGAACCCTAACGAAACTGTAACCCGTCGAACCTTTGCCCGGTGGTTGTTTGAGGTGCATAATCGAATGTATGGCGATCGCACAACTAAACAAATTCGCCCCATTCCCACCCGAGATCGTCCCGCGTTTCAAGATATCCCCCCCAGTGATCCCGATTTTGCCCTCATTCAAGGCCTGGCCGAAGCGGGGATTATTCCCTCTCGCTTAACGGATAATAGTAACCCCGCCCTCTTTCAGCCTGATGCCCCTTTAACACGGGAAACCCTCTTATTGTGGAAAGTCCCCCTCGATGTGCGCAAAGCCCTCCCTCAAGCAACCGTTAGCGGCATTGAGCAGACGTGGGGCTTTCAGGATGCTGGGCAAATTAACCCCGAGGCTTTGCGGGCTGTGGCGGCAGACTATGAAAATGGCGATCGCGCCAACATTCTCCGCGTCTTTGGGTATACAACACTATTCCAACCTAAAAAACCCGTCACCCAAGCCGAAGCGATCGCCAGTTTGTGGTACTTTGGCTATCAAGGCGAGGGAATTTCTGCCCCAGAAGCAGCTAATATATCACCTTAACCATTGACACTTTACCCAAACAAAAAGCGGTGAACGTGCCAAACTCTGACCTATCAAGGGTGTAATGCAAAACTCGATTAAAACTCTGACCCGAGATCGTAGTGGTTTTTTAACCCTATCCCTGACCTTTTTTATTGCTTTTGGACTGTGGGGCATTTTAAATCATGCCATGTGGCGAGATGAAATGACCATCTGGCTCATTGTTCGAGATACCACATCTTGGGGCGAATTTCTCAACGTTCTCCGGTACGAACCCCACCCCATCCTCTGGTATTTCTGCGTCGCCGTTTTACAACAATTCAGCCAGAATCCCGTTTCGATGCAATTATTTCACCTCCTTATCGGCATAGGTGTTGCCTACTTGATTCTGACCCAATCCCCCTTTACTCGCCTGCAAAAAGTCCTATTAACCTTCGGCTATTTACCCTTTTATGAATACCTACTGATTAGCCGCAACTACAGCCTAGGATTACTTTTTGGTCTGGGAGTCTGTGCGCTATGGAAAAATCGCCAACACAGTTATTTAGGCTTATCCATTTTGCTGTTTTTGATGGCAAACTCTAACGCCTATAGTTTATTTATTGCCCTTGCGTTAGGGGCAACTTTAATGTTAGAATGGACATTTAGGCAGCCACTTAAAGTTAACTTAAAAGCTAGTTTAAGCAATCGATGGCTAAGTTTTATTATCTTTCTTTCCGGAATTATTCTATCCCTCTCCTTTCTCATTCCTCCCCCCGATAACTTAGAACGAGGAGGCTTAAGAAGTGGCTGGCAGTTTAGCTTTGATTTCCGCCATCTTTTAACCACATTAGCTAGAATTTGGAACAGCTATATTGTAGTCATTACAGCCGGAGATAGTAAATACTACAGTGTAGCCATTTGTGGCCTACTAGGTTTAGGACTGCTGCTCTTTTTTGCCGGATTTTTGCTCAGAAAACCCATCCTGCTCTTCTTCTACCTCCTCGCCAGTTCAGAAATTTTACTCTTCACCTATACCAAATTTCTCGGCGCACAGCGTCATTTTGGGCATTTATTTATTGTCCTAGTGATCACCTTCTGGTTAAGTTATTACTATGCCCCATCGGGCTTAATAACACGCTACTGTAAAGGCAAAATGAGACAGGTTTTAAACTTCTGTAATCGTCAGAAAACCTCCCTTTTTGTGGTGTTATTATACGCCCAATTAGCCGGGGGAATTGCCGCTTATATCCGCGATATCACCATCCCCTATTCTGCCAGTCAAGCCGCCGCCGAATATATTCAAGCCAAGGGGTTAAATCATCTCTTTATTGTCGGGAGTCGCGATGTAGTCATCAGTCCCCTCACAGGCTATTTAAACCGGAAAATTTACTACCCAGAACGCCAAGGACTGGGCAGTTTTGTTTTATTTACTCCCCAACGGCAGGAAGTAGACGAGTCAGAAGTATTAAGACAAGTGCAGGAATTAGTCCAAATTCATGGGGAACTGTTGCTGATTTTAAGTTACCCCATAACGGGGGTTAGAGAGGATTTAACCATTCGTCCCCTTGCCAACTTTCATGAGGGATTCATTTACAATGAAAAATACAATCTCTATCGCGTTTCTTTGTGATTAACTCACACCTAAAATGTCCTTATCCCATTTTCTCATCGGACTCCCCGGTGCAGGAAAATCCACTTTTTGCCAACGATTAAACCCCTTGGGACATTATACCCTTGTCTCACCGGATCAGATTCGCGCTCAATTCTACGGAGACACCCTGATTCAAGGGGATTGGGGGGAAATTGAACAGGAAGTGCTGCGACAAGTCAGGGCAAGCTGGCAGGCTGGAAAACCTGTGATCTATGATGCCACCAATGCTAAACGAGTTTGGCGCATGACCTTGTTGCAAAAATTGCCCCCCGAGATGGTATGGGTAGGATGGCATTTAATCACCCCCCTAGAAACTTGTCGCCAATGGAATCAACAACGGAGTCGCGTGGTGCCGGATTTTGTGTTAGAACGGATGCACCAATCCCTCCAACAATTTCCCCCTTGGAGGGCGGAGGGATTTGTCGCCCTGTATCCGGTTTTACCTCATGAGTGTGAAGAGTGGCAAATCCAAGATAAATTAGCGAGTTTGGGGGAAAATCCCCCCTCTGTTCCCACTTTTCCCCTGCACCGTTATTCCAAGCTGGTGGATTTTGAGCGTCTGTTGCACCTAATCGCGTTGTTTTTAAGCCATCCGAGTCTAGACGGGGGGAATATAGAGGGGATTTGTGAGGTGATGGAAGTCCAACGGGGGAGGATTTATGCTGAGGGAAATGCGATCGCCCAAGATATAGAATGGTTAGCACAACAGGGCATTGTACAAGGTCAGACGCAACAACTTCCCACCTCCTCCTGTGTCCTTTCCCCCCTTCCCTCCTTTCCCCTCATCCCCCATCCCTACTCCAATTTTGCCGCTTTTGAACGGTTAGTGTCTCTCCTCCGTTTTATCCTTTATCCCCCTCTGCGGGAGAGAATCACTGGGAAACCTCTGCCAACGGTAGTCCACATCCTCACCCGTGCCGGATTGGACAATAACAACCTTTTAGAAGATATCCAGCTTATTATCAAACCCTACGGTTTAGGGTTATCGTGAATCAGTGAACAGTCAACAATTCTCAATTCCCCATTAACGACTAAAATCATGTCTCGTCAACCCATTAACCCGTTTTTACTCATTGGATTAAGTGGTTTTTTTACCCTAGGGAGTCAACTATTTATCGATCTCTATCGTGTATTTTATCAAGACTCCACCATTTACTGGACTCATCAATCTATGCCATTATCCCTTGAGCAAACCGAGAATAATTTTCAGCTATTGATTGCCGGAAAAAGTCTGAATCGTCACTTATCAGAACAAACCCTTTATGGTGTAGATAACCAAGGAAGACAATACCCGATTGTAGCGCAAGATATTAGTGTTCGACTCAATAATTGGCCTCAAGTAAAAGCAAATCTCTTACTCAAAACGACCTTGACCGGATTTGCGTTTGGGATTACAATGACCCTTTTAATTTTGGGCTGTGTTCAAACCTTTAACCACCCACAAAAAAATTAAGTAGGGCTTGCTGAATAACTCGGGGAGCAGGGGAGCAGGGGAGCAGGGGAGCGGGGAATTGATAATTGACAATTGACAATTGATAATTATTACCTATTCCCTATTACCTATTGCCTATTCCCTATTCCCTATTCCCTTATGGAGTCTAGCGTTGTGCTTTTTCAGCAGACCCTAACTAAACCCGTTCTACCCAAATTTCCTCGGCTGTTTCTCGATCTAAAGCGGCACGAGTTCGACCCATACTAATAATATAAGAAGGGAATTGTTGTTCAACTTTAACCTGACAACCGGGCATGATTCCCAAAGCCATTAATTTAATTAAAGTCTGCTCAGTTTTCGGCTTCAGGGCTACAACTGTGTGGATTTGACCTTTTTTAACGGTGGATAAAGCATTCATAACTAGAAATTAACTCCTAAGAGGGTTAAACTGAGATGGAGAACATAGCCGATGAAAAAGGCAAAGGGAATAATAAATACAACCATCCAGATGGTATTTTTTAACCCTTGTTCTTTCACTAACATTTGTAACTGGGCAACACAGGGTAAAAAGAGGGTCAGGACAACGGCGGCGACGACTAACTGATTGCCTGTGAGTGCGCCCTGTTGTTGAATGTCAAAGAGTCCGGCTGCGCCATAATCTCGACGGAAGAAACCGTAAAGGAAAATGGGGGCGGTTTCTTGGGGAAGTCCTAATGCTCTGGCAATGGGTTCAATGAGGCGAATAATGGCATCAAATAGACCTGTTAAACGACCGACCCAAATTAAGACTGAGGCCCAAATAAAGAGGGGTAAAACTTCCCAGAAATACCATTTCATGCGAACCCAAGTTTTTATTAAAACGTTGCGTAATTTGGGCAAACGCAGGGGGGGGATTTCCATATAAAAGCCGCCGGATGTGCCGGGGAGGAGTCGAGCGGTGAGGTAGCCTATGCCTAAGAAGATGGCAAAAATCACCCCACCCCAAACAAGGAGGGCGGCTGGTTTCTGGGCGAGGAGGCCGAGGATAACGCCCCACTGGGCGGCGCAGGGGATGGCTAGGGAGAGGAGGAAGGCGGCAATGAGGCGTTCCCGTTGGGTGGTGAGGGTGCGTGTGACCATGGTGGCCATTGTGTCGCATCCTAAGCCCAAAACCATGGGAATCACGGCACGACCGGATAGGCCTAGGATTTTGAAGAGGCGGTCTAACATGAGGGAGAGTCGGGGGAGGTAGCCACTGTCTTCGAGGAGGGAAAACATGAGGAAGTAGGTGGCGACGACGGGGAGGACTATGGCGACGGCGTACCGAATGCCGAGGGTGATGATGCCGTAGTCGTGGGCGATGAGGTCTTGTAGGATGGGCCAGGGGATTAGTTGGCTGGTGATTTGGTCAACAACGGGGTTGATCTGTTCTTCAAAGAATCCTTCGATGCCATCGACAAGGACTCCGGCTCCAAATTCGCCGACGAATTTATAAACGCCGTAGTAGAGAATGAGGAGGAGGATGGGAAACCCGGTGAGGGGGTTTACGGTGAGACGGTGGAGGTGTTCAACGAAGGAAAGGCGGGGGGTGTCGGTGATGAGGAGTGCCTGATTTTCAAGGTGTTGGGCTTGCTGTTGGCGGGTTTGTGCGATCGCCAAGGAAAGGGGTTCACTCAGTTTTTCTTGGGTTTCGAGGATCAGGTGTTCAATATCTAAACGCTGGGGAAAGTCCGGGGGACAAGCGTCCCAGAGTTGGGGGTCTTTTTGCAGGAGTAAGAGGGCTAAACTGCGCGGGGTCAGGCGATAATTCTGCCAGGGGTGGGGATGTTGTAACCATTGTTCGAGTTGTGCGATCGCCTGTTCAATCGCTTCGGGATAAATGACTAGAGAATTCAAGGATTTACCTCCTAAATGAAAACAACCTCAAACCAATAAGGGCAGAGGTGGGGCGGGGATTTGTTGTTGAAGGGTCTGTTTTAACTCCTGAATGCCTTGATTCAGTCCGGCAGCCATCAAAATCACGGGAATCTGTAACTGTTGAGACAGGATTTCTGGGTGCAAGGCTAGTCCTAAGCGCCGTGCTTCGTCCATCATGTTAATGGCTAAGATCAAAGGCAGGTCTAATTCTAATAACTGAAGGGTTAGGGGTAACATTCGCCCTAGGTTTTTGCCATCGACAACATGAATGATGCTGGCGAAATCATGGGTTAAGAGGAGGGTTTTAGAAACGGCTTCTTCTTCACTGATGGGTAAGAGGGAATACATTCCGGGGGTGTCAATGACTGTCACCGTCTGTTCACCTAAACGCATCACCCCCCGACTCACTTCTACGGTTGTGCCGGGATAATTGGACACGGTGGCGTAAATCCCGGTCAGGGCATGAAATAATACACTTTTCCCCACGTTGGGCATTCCCACTAAGGCAATTTGGGCATCAGCAACGGTTAATTCGTCAGGAATCTGGGGTTGCTGTTGATTCCTTAGCCCCAGGGACCAATTCTTAAACAACCCGCTTTTCGGAGTCCCTTTGCCAGACCCACAGTGCGAGTTACAGCGATGACAGTCCATTCACGCTCCCCTTATTTATTGCAAATCTTTTTCAACTACTATTGTACAAGTGAGGTGATGTTCAAGGGCAACAATTTCCGAATTTTTTAACGATGGGGACAGGGTTGAGAGGGGGGGCTTGTTGCCGCACTTTTAACGTCTGTTATCCCAGTAAATCACAGGGTTTTGTGGGGTTTAAGGTCGGAGTCCTTGGGTCAGGGGTGGGGAGGGAAGAATGGCAGGGGAGAGGAAGTAGCCGGGGGAGGGGATTCTTGCAAATTATCATCAATTGTTCAGTTCAATTTCTAGCCATTTGTGCCGTGAAGATAACCCATGAGTGATTCTGACCTGAGATTTCGATACACCGTAGGTTTTAGCAAGAAATTGGATTAATTCTTGATTGGCTTTGCCGTCAACAGGGGGAGACTTAAGACGGATCATTAAACTCCCGTCGGGGGCTTCAGTCAGGCTTTGAACTTTAGAATTAGGCTTAACGGTGACTTGTTTTTTCATGGGGTAGTCCTGTTGGGGTGAGGCAATTCCGAATTAAAACCAAACTCTGGGAAGGTTGTCTAACTTCTACGGTACAACCAAAACTAGGATTCAGTTTGGAGAGGAGCAACCAATCACCATGAAGTATGTGCAGGAATATCGGGACGCGGAGGCCGCCCAAACCTATGCTAAGGCGATCGCCAAAATTACCACCCAACCCTGGACAATCATGGAAATCTGCGGGGGACAGACCCATGCCATTGTCAAATATGGCATTGATACCCTACTCCCTGATGCCATTACCTTAATTCACGGCCCCGGTTGTCCCGTCTGCGTTACGCCCATTCATCTCATTGATCAGGCGATCGCCCTAGCCTCCCACCCCGACATCATCCTCTGTTCCTTCGGCGATATGTTGCGCGTCCCCGGCAGTCAGCAAGATTTACTCATGGTCAAAGCCGCCGGAGGAGATGTCCGCATCGTCTACTCCCCCCTCGACTGCCTCAAAATTGCCCAAGACAACCCCCAGAAACAAATCGTCTTTTTCGCCGTTGGCTTTGAAACCACCGCCCCCGCCACCGCCATGGTCGTTTATCAAGCCCAACAAAAAAACATTCAGAACTTCTCCCTCCTCGTCTCCCATGTCCTCGTCCCCCCGGCAATGGAAGCCATTCTCTCCTCCCCTCAATGTCAAGTTCAGGGCTTCCTCGCCGCCGGCCATGTTTGCACTGTCATGGGGTATGAAGTCTATCAACCCATCGCCCAAAAATACCAAGTTCCCATTATTGTCACCGGATTTGAACCCGTCGATATTCTGCACGGGATTTATCTCTGCATTCAACAACTCGAAGCCGGACAGGCCTTGTGTGAAAATCAATATAAACGTTCTGTGCGACCTCAAGGCAATCTCCCCGCCCAAGACCTAATTAAGACCATCTTTGAAGTTGTTCCCCGTCGTTGGCGTGGCATTGGGGAAATCCCCCACAGTGGCCTAGGTTTGCGTCCCGAGTACCGCCAGTTTGACGCAGAACAGCGTTTTCAAGCCGAATTAGCTCAAAGGCCCCCCTCTCGCACCGATGAAACCCTCTGTATTAGTGGGGAAATCATGCAAGGTCACAAGAAACCCTTTGAGTGTTCGGCCTTTGGGACAACTTGCACCCCAGAACACCCTCTCGGCGCTCCTATGGTGTCTTCTGAGGGAGCTTGTGCCGCTTATTATCGTTATGCCCAAAGGAGGGTCATGACGACGGTATAGGGGAATTTTGACCCGTTAGGGCTTGCTGAGAAAGTCTGCTTGTCGGGGAGCAGGGGAGCAGGGGAGTGGGGGGGTCAGGAGTCGGGTGTAATGTCATTGACTCACTTTAGCCAGAAACCGGGTTGCGTTCATTGTCTAGTTTTCTCGATACACCCTAGCAAAAACCCGGTTTCTAATATCAATTATCAATTATCAATTCCCTGTTCCCTAGCCCCACGAGTAGAGTTATTCAGTAAGCCCTAATCAGTGAACAGTAAACGGATGACTATTCACTGATTCCTCTTCACTTAAAAAACAAGGGCTTAAGGAGTTAGTGATAAGTTAATGACTCACCCCCTTCCCAAACCACTTTGGGGGGTTTTTTAAGGTAAAAACCTCCGTTGCCTCTGCAATAGCGCGTCGGATATAAGAAGGAGTTTGCATTAATCCTAATAGCGTAATCCCATCCATTAAACGGAAACCTCCCTTGGTTTTTTCCGCTAACAAACGATCCACCTCCTCCGGTTCTGGACGGGTATTAATGGGTTGATTAGAAGCCAAAGCAAACCCCCAAGGAGCGCCATAGGTTGGCACAGGAGAACAGTAAGAGACGACATCACTAAAAATGGTCTTGACGGTGTTTACTAAATTGGCATGAAACCCCAATTCTCCCACCGAAACTGCACCCGCTTGGATGACAAAATAACCGTTAGGGGCTAGGACATTTTTAATCTTCTCGAAATATTCCTGAGTAAATAGGGCAAAAGAAGGCCCATCTTCAATGGCATCGGATAGATCAGAAACCACTACATCCCACTGTTCTGAGCAGTTTTCTAAATAGGCCACCGCATCGCCAATAATTAACTCTAACCGGGGATCAGAAAACGAGTTTTGATGGAGGTCTACCAAGTGTTCCTTACAGGCATCTACCACATCCCCATCAATATCTACCATAACCACCCGTTCAATGGTATTCCAGCGCAGAATTTCCCGCACGGCTGCCCCATCTCCCCCTCCTAAAACTAAGGCTTTTTTCGGGGAACCATGACAGATAAAAGCGGGGTGAATTAAGGGTTCATGATAGAGAAATTCATCCCCCGTGCAAGTTTGCCATTTTCCATCTAAAACTAAAGCCTTGCCGTAGACTCCCGTTTCCACAATGAACATTTCTTGATATTGGGTTTTTTTATAGGCAAAAACCTGAGTAATCCCATGTTCATAGACATCCCACGGGGTGATATATTCCTTAATCCAAGCATCAGCTTTTAGTTCACTTCCTGCCATAATTTACCCTCCTGATGGAATTTTGCACAGTCTTTCATTATACCCCGAAAAAGCCGGATTTTTAATGAAGTCGAATTAACCGACCTTCGGGGGAATCTGTTAAGACATAAAGAGAACCATCGGGGCTTTCCCGGACATCTCGCACTCGCTGACCAATGGGGATTTCACGCTGATCTACCACCTCACCAGAGTCATTGACTTGGATATGATGCACTGCTTGAGAGACTAAACCCCCCGCAAACAAATCCCCCTGATGCACCGCTAGACCGGACGGTGCGATCGCCGGAGTCCAAACCACATCCGGATCCACCATATCCGGATGGGATTGAAGGTCAGAAATCCGCCCCCCCGTATATTCCCGACTATGGGTGACTAAAGGCCAGCCGTAATTCTCCCCCCCAGCAATACGATTTAACTCATCTCCCCCCCGAGATCCATGTTCCGTAGACCATACTTGACCCGTTTGAGCATCAAGAGCCAATCCCTGAATATTCCGATGGCCATAACTCCACAGGGCCGGGTCACTGTCGGAATCTCCCACCCAAGGATTATCACCCGGAATTGAACCATCATCATTAATCCGTAGAATTTTACCCAAATGACTCCCTCGATTTTGCGCCTGTAAGCGAATGAGTTCCCCCCCCAGTCGTAGGGGAGGATTGCCCCCATCCCCAATACTCACCAGCAGAGTCTCATCCGGCAGCCAAACCATACGGGAGCCAAAATGCTGACCTCCCTGTTTCAGGGGTAAGGCTTGGAAAATCACCTCGACATTTTCTAAGCTGTTTCCCCTTAATTCCCCTCGCGCCACTCGAACGCCGTTCGCCTCCTGTGTTCCGTGGGAATAGGTAAAATAAATGAGGGAATTTTCCTCAAAGCGGGGATGAACCGCAATATCTAATAATCCTCCCTGACGGAGGGCTAATATCTCGGGCAGTCCGGCCACAGGAGTCGGGTCAAGAACCCCATCCCGCACTATCCGTAAGCGTCCCGGGCGCTCAGTAATCAGCATCGTCCCATCCGGCAGCCAAGCCAATCCCCAAGGATGCTCTAAATTCTCGACAACGGTGGTTGTTTGCCAGTTGTGAGTTAGGGGGATAGCCGAGGAGTCAGAATCCGTGGCGAGGATGTTTTCTGGTTCCCCTCTCTCGGCAGAGTTCCCTAAATTCTCCGGTGGGGTTTCTGGGGGGGTAGCACAGGCCATCAACAGAAAGACTCCCAGTAAGCTACTAGCCATAAGCGGTTGAATCATCTTGAGTCTCATTGGGTCTATCGCTCCAAATCACATCATCACACTAGAGTTCACGCTAACGAGAAAATCGCGCAACGGCAAGTTGAGTCAAAATCAGCGTTGTTCTGCTTGAGACAAGTAAAATCCTATTTTGGGATTATCCTAATATAGGTTTATCCTCGCTTTCATAACTCCTGTGCTAATTCAAGCACGATGAAATCTATTTTTAGGCCAGAGTATGATGTCTTTCGTCGATGCCTGATCACGGCTCGAAAAGAGGCGCAGTTAACTCAAGCAACCCTTGCTAAAGCGCTCAAAAAGCCTCAATCCTTCGTTGCAAAATATGAAAATGGCGAAAGAAGATTAGATGTTATTGAGTTCCTCCTAGTCAGTCGTGTCATTGGCGTAGACCCTTGCGAGATTTTAAAGCAAGTTGAGCAGGCTTGTAAATTTATATCTTGTAAGGAATGGGAATGAATACCCAAGACGCTATCAGCGTTGCAGCACAATATCTAGATAATTTGTCTGGACACACATTTGATCTGCTCAATATTTCTAAACCAATATCGGTTGAATCAGCTGTTAATTTAGCCAAAGTCATTTCTAAACTATCACCATTATTAGGAAATTTGATTGAATTTAACACAGTTGAGATTTTGAATAATCAGGAAATATTCGTACCATTTGGAGAATGGAAAAGGCAAGACCCAGGATTTCCTGATACCATTTTCATTGGTAGCGTCCAGCCTACCCCCGGATTGGAAATAAAAGCATGGTTTCCATTGGCTACCGAAATAACGGCTCGTTTCAAGGATAGTCAAAATCATTTTCAGTTTGATCAAACATATGTTGCTTTACTTGCTTGGCTTCCTGAAGCGTTAATTTATGGTAAACCCAAGATTTTAGATGTATGTGTTTTATCTGGTTTTTCAGTGGCTAAAGCAAGAGATGACCACTATCATAATCCTCCTGATTATCTTGTTCTCGAACCTGAAGATACAACTCAAAGGACGGCAAACTTGCAGCAAACCAATACTAACGGCTACAAGTTTCAAGGAACAAATGAGGAGTTGCTTGAAGCTGAAAAAATAGTGAATTCTTGGGGCAAGGATGGAAGAATTTATCAACCCACACAAGATTATCAGATGCTATTGCGACAACTGATCACTCGCTTCAAGTACAGATTAGATACCAATTTTGCCAAAATGGATAGGATTGTGCATCCGGGAATTGAAAAATTTAAGCAGCGTGTCTATAAAACACCATTCTGTGGCATGGAAGTTGGACAGTGGAATAAGCTTTTAGCAAGTCGTAGAGAGGAGTTAATCCAATCTGCTTTAAGGGAACACCTTGCCATTAAAAAAGGGAATATTGATGAGCTACTTGACTAAACCTTTTGACTCCATAGTAGAAATAAGTCTCGTCAATTTCACAGGCGAAAGCTTTTCGATTGAGAATATTAGCCGCTAAAGATGCGCTGAAAAGTCCACCAAAGGGTTCCCAGACAACATCCTGTTCCTCACTTGAGGCTTCAATGATTAGTTTCATCAGATCCAGTGGCTTTTGATTTAAGTGAATGGCTTTACCCTCAGCAGACTTAATGCGTTCATCATCACGCAAAGCTGAACGATCCCAAACATTGGTAAAACCGTGTGGGCAATTAAATTTAGAGCGCATTTTCTGCCAGTCTTCTCCGGTTAAGGGAGTCTTACCATCTTTAGAAAAATAGGGTTTTCCCTCTGGTTTTCCGTTTTCGTTCGCATAGAAAACTAATTTCTCAAACATGGCGGGCGGCGGAAAATACCATAAATGTCCTTGATTAAAATATTTTCTTGTTGCTGCATCTGCAACCCCACAAGCCTGATTAGCTTGGCGCAGAGGCAAACCGGATCTTAGCCATTCTTTTCGCAGCCATTCTTTCAGCGTTAAATTATTAATTCTAACTTCTCTAACATATTGCACACAAACTTCTGTAACTACTGGGAAACGCCTTATTTTTTCTGTGTTGATATTCCCTGCAATGTGACCTTTGCCTTTATTCCAGATATTGCAATTCACATATCGCCAACCAAATTTCTCAAGTATTGGATGCACCACAGCCCAACCAATTTCTGAGTTCCAAAACCAAAGGGTTGTACTGGGTAGGGCAAACTTAGACCAAGCTTCTATATGGGGTTGATACCATTCAGGTAGATCAAGATGATCTGAGGTATCCCCTTCAAAGCCTAAAATACCATAGCCTCCATCTGAGACTATTACGGTAGGTTTTTCCCAAGAATCATAATGTTCAATACTATTACCCAGCCTTAGACTAACATGGTTGTTATTCCAAGCGGAAAAGTCAAGTTTCTCGGTGATTTGGACAGTTTTACCACGACCCACAGTGCTTGTTGCTTGATTCTTCTTTGCCCTTGGGAGGCTCTGGGGAGGCTTCGGTAGACCCATGTATTTTTCTGATTGTTTCAGGAACAGGATGAACAACAACTTCAATGGGTGCTGACTTGAGTTTCCTCTGGCTGGAGTTGCCAAGTCCTAGCTTCTGGGGGGATACGTTGGTTTAATAGGGCCATCATGGCGAGTCCTGTAATGCCACTGATGGTTAACCAGGTTACACCTAAGCCGATAATCTCACTAAAAAAGACTTGAGTGAGCGATCGCAATCCTCCCCCCACTAACCATCCTACCGCCAAGGCCAATCCCCAGCCCAGAGAATTCAAAATAATCCACCACTGGGCTAAAGGGATAAACTGCCGTAAAAAAATCCATTGCACCGTACCCAAGATTAACCCCGTTGTCACCCCATAGGCCACCCCATAGAGCAAGCGAAAGCCGATAAAATTCGTGTGGGGAATACTCCAACCAATCGCCCCCAATCCTCCCCCGGTGATCACAAACCACCCCAAAGCTGTCATAATGAGCCATCCCCGCGCTTGGGGAAGTTCCTTCCGCAGGACGAAAAATTGGGCAATTCCGACAAACAGTCCCCCCAAAGCCCCGGAAAACATCGATATATCAGGGGTTTCCCCTACCTCCACCACCAACAGACTCACTCCATAACCGATCAGTGTTGCCATCATCCAATCGACCAAAAAATCCCACCCTAAAGGGATGTAATGGAAACGTCGTCTCACAGGATAGCCCATTCTTTCTCGTTAGCACGTCACAGCCTACAATCATAGAATAGCTCGCTAAGTCGAATTTAGTCCCCATTCCGCAATGAAGATTGAGCAAATTGAGTTTTTTGTAAAGAATGCCCAAGAATGGCGGCATTGGTTTGAGCAAAAAATGGGCTTTCAATGGCAGTCTATGACAGAAGATGCCCAGACTGTTTCTCATATTCTCAGCAGTGGGGAAATTCAACTGAAACTCTCCTCTGCTTCCCATCCTCAAAGCCCAGTTTTTGAATATCTCCAAGACCATCCGCCGGGGGTCGTGAATTTAGTCTTTCACGTGCAAAATTTGGATACCATTCTTGAGCGGTTAACTCAACATAATTGGACCTATTGCGCTGTGCAAGGCTATCATAAACGGGGAATTATAATTGAGATCATTGATGGATTAACCCAGACTTTACTAGAAGACAATCGAAACGGGCTATCTAAAGTAAGCAATCGTACTGTAACCGGAATTAATGCTATTGATCATCTTGTGCTCAATGTCCCGACCGGACAACTTGAACCTGTGGTCAAATGGTATAGTGAGATATTTGACTTAATTCCTCAACAACAGTTTACGATTCAAACGGAACAATCGGGATTATATTCACAGGTTTTAGTTCATCCTCAAACAGGACTTCAACTGGCGATTAATGAACCTACGTCGGCCAACTCGCAAATTCAAGAGTTTTTAGACTATAACGGCAAGGCGGGCATTCAACATATTGCGTTAAGGGTAGAACACATTGTCAAGGCGACAAAACACTTAAGTTTATCAGGGGTGCGTTTTTTGACAACTCCTGACGAATATTATCAGGATTTAAAAGGACGAATTCCCCCGTTTCCCCTTTCTCCCTCCCAATGGCAAGAACTTGAACAATGGCAGATTTTAGTGGAACATCAACCCGCTCGTCATGCGACTCAAGGGGATGCTCTACTTTTGCAAATTTTCACAGAACCGATTTTCGGAGAACCGACGTTCTTTTTTGAGTTAATCGAACGACGAAACAACGCCCAAGGGTTTGGGGAAGGTAATTTTACAGCCCTCTTTAAAGCCATAGAACGGCAACAACTACAACGCCAAGAAAATGGGCTACATTGACATACTCTTTATCTATAGCGAAGCTTAGATAGAGAATAGATCAAGGATGATACTAATGATTAATAAACAATGGCGACTGCTTTGGGCTTCACTTTGCCTGTGGGGAGTGCTAATAGGTAATAATTCTGCTCAAGCTTTACCTCCTGCGGAGGATATTCCCGAGGAAGTGTTACGGACGGAAATTATCCTAGACGGACGCTCTCGCTTAGACGGAGAACCGCTAACGGCGGCAGAATACGCGGAATTGGAGGCTTATTTAAGGGAAGGGGTTTCGGTGGTACAACTGGATCCTAAAATTCGAGAGTTGATTTTCCTGTTACGCTTACGAAAAGCGATTAACACGCTAATCCCATTTGTCAATTTCTAAGGGTCTAGTCAAAGGGCGATGTTACAACCAATTTGGGGCTTACTCACCATTTTTATTCTCTGTCCTCTGTTGGGAGGACTGCCAGTGATTGGTTGGTTAACCAAACGGTTCACCCGTCAGGATTTAGGGGCGCTGGGGACGGGCAATGTGTCGGTTTCGGCGGCCTTTTATCATGGTGGGGTGGGGATTGGTTTGTTGGCGGTGTTGTCGGAGGCGCTGAAGGGAATTCTGGCGGTTTTGTTGGCGCGCTATTTTTTCCCCCAAGAACCGGCTTTAGAGTTGGTGGCTTTGTTCGCTGTGGTGATGGGACGCTATTGGGTGGGGAAGGGTGCCGGGACAACGAATGTGGGATGGGGGATGATTGTTCACAGTTGGCAAGCGTCCCTGTTTATTCTGCTGTTGGGTGTGGTGAGTTTTACTCTGTTTCGCGATCGCCAATCGGGACGGTTTGCCTTTCTTTTCCTGTTGCCTCTGGTTCTTGGTCTGTTATACCCTCAAGACGGTTCCCGGATTTTCGCGGCGATCGCACTCGCCCTATTACTCGCCTGGATTTACTATAAAATCCCAGATGATCTAGACTTGCCCGAACAAAAAGCAGCCCAGGAGTCTCAAACTATGTTTCGTTTCTTTCGGGGAGATCAGGCCATTCTCACCCTACAAGACCGCCTAGACCCCCGCAAGGTCGGCAAAAAAGCGGCCACCTTAGCCCAATTAAAACGCTGGGGCTATGCCGTGCCGGAGGGCTGGGTCATTCCGGCCGGGGATGACCCACAACCTTTGATTTTATCCCTCGACCCCTCCCCCACCAACCCCCTGATTGTCCGCTCTTCGGCCTTGGGGGAAGATACAGAAACGACTTCGGCGGCCGGTCAATATCTCTCCATTGCCCAGATTACCGATAGTCAGGCCTTAGAAGAGGCGATTTTACAATGTCAACGTTCTTATAATCGACCCCATGCCATTCAGTATCGACGCGATCGCCTCACCGCAGAAGGATCCTTAGCCGTCATAGTCCAGAAACAGATCCCCGGAGTTTTTTCCGGGGTAGCCTTCAGTCGAGATCCCGTCCGTCGTTATGATCCCGCCGTCGTTATTGAAGCCTTGCCGGGGGATGCGGCGGCCGTAGTGTCCGGTCGTCGCACCCCGGAACGCTACCGCCTCCACTGGCCAGAAACGCCCTCTAGTGACCCAGAAACCCCCCCAGAAATCCCCATAGAGGGGACGGGTAATATCCCCCCCAACCTACTGCGAGAGGTGGCGGCACAGGTGCGAGAACTCGAAGAGCGGTTTTTTGGCATCCCCCAAGATATGGAATGGAGTTATGACGGTCAACAACTCTGGATTCTCCAAAGTCGCCCCATTACCAACTTACAACCCATCTGGACCCGCAAAATTGCCGCCGAAGTGATTCCGGGAGTGATTCGACCCCTCACTTGGTCGATTAACCGCCCCCTGACCTGTGGGGTGTGGGGGGATATTTTTCAAGTGGTCTTAGGAGAACGCGCTCAAGACATTGATTTCACCGAAACCGCCACCCTGCACTACTCCCGCGCCTACTTTAACGCCAGTTTGTTAGGCCATATTTTCCGCCTGATGGGACTCCCGGCCGAAAGTCTGGAATTCCTCACCCGAGGGGCGAAATTCTCCCGCCCCCCCCTCACCTCCACCCTGCGCAATCTCCCCGGTCTTTGGGCGCTCTGGGGGCGAGAACGGCAGTTAGAACAAGATTTTGAGGTGGATCTCAAAAAGCGCTTTCTCCCCACCTTAAATCAACTACAATACCCCGATCATGCCCTTTCTGACGAGGAATTACTGGCGCGAGTGGACTTAATCCTCTCCACCCTCAAACGGGCGACCTACTACAGCATTCTTAGCCCCCTCAGTGTCGCCCTGCGCCGCGCTCTTTTGAGGGTCAAGGTGCGGCAGTTGGACAATAGCCAAGCGCCGGAAATTGCCTCGACCCGGGCCTTGGCTCAACTAGCCCTCAAAACCCGGAACTTACTGCCTATGAGTCAACTGCACTTTGACAGTTGCCCTTCCCTCTTTGCCTATCTCGCCGAAATTCCCGACGGGGAAAATGTTCTCGCCCAGTTTCAACAGTGGTTAGACCGTTATGGTTATTTGAGCGAAGTCATCACCGATATTGCTTATCCCCGTTGGCGAGAAGAACCCCGCCCGATGCGAGAATTATTTACCCAATGTCTGCTCAATGACCAGCGCCGCGCCCAAGTTGAACAGATTCAACTCGTTAAAAACCCAGGAATGCGCGCCCGTTTGGTGCAACAACGGGTGAATTTACAAAATCAAGTGGCGGAAATTTATGCCAAACTGCTCGCCCATTTACGCTGGACTATTGTGACCTTAGAACAGCGTTGGTTAGATCAGGGGAAATTGAGTGAGGGGGGGGATATTTTCTTTTTGGAATTGGAGGAAATTCGCACCATCATTGAAGAGGAAAACACCCCCCGGCATGAGTATTTAGCGGATTTGATTGCACAAAGGCGATCGCACTGGCAACAAGATAAAGCCCTCAGCGCCGTTCCCTATATTGTCTACGGCAAACCCCAAAACCTCGACCCCCTCCCCGTAATTTCCCCCCTCACCACCCAGCAAACCATTCAAGGCATTGCTGCCAGTCCTGGTCAAGTAGAAGGACAAGTCAAAATCCTGCGCCATTTACCCCAAAATCTATCCTTACCCGAAAAAACCATTCTCGTAGTCCCCTATACCGATGCCGGATGGTCGCCCCTGTTAGCCCAAGTGTCAGGTCTGATCTCCGAAGTGGGGGGCATTCTCTCCCACGGCGCCATTGTCGCCCGAGAGTATGGCATCCCGGCCGTAATGGATATTCCCCACGCAACAGAACAGTTTCAGGAGGGGCAATGGGTGCGTTTAAATGGGGAAACCGGACAGGTAGAAATTTTAGCTTAAATGTCGAGAGAAGCCCCCCACCCCACTACGTTGAAGATGGGGTATTCTGTCCGACATTCTGGATAAAAACCGAGTTTCAGTTGTTTCTGAAACTCGGTCTTTCACTTAATGATCAATCATGCTCACACTCACTCACAAACGTGATGCTCAATCGGCACAAGGACCCGCCGCAATCACTTCTTCCCGCGCTGTTTCAAAGCGCTTAAAGTTCTGGACAAACCGACGAGCTAAATCCTTCGCTTGTTGGTCATAAGCCGCCGGATTATTCCAAGTACTCTTAGGATCTAACACTTGAGACGGTACACCGGGGACAGACTCAGGAACCAACACTTTGAAAATGGGGTGCGGATTAAACTTCACATCGTCTAACTGACCATTTAACGCCGCCGAAACCATTGCCCGAGTGTGTTTGATCGCAAACCGTTGACCCACACCATAGGGGCCACCAGACCACCCTGTATTCACCAGATAAACTTTCGTGCCGTGACGGTCCAAACGTTCGCCCAACATTTCAGCGTAAACCGTGGCAGAAAGGGGCAAGAAGGGCTTACCAAAGCAAGCGGAGAAAGTGGCCTCGGGTTCCGTAATCCCCCGTTCTGTTCCGGCTAATTTGCTGGTATAACCGGACATGAAATGATACATAGCCTGTTCTTTCGTTAACAGAGAAATCGGAGGCAACACACCAAACGCATCCGCCGTTAAGAAAATAACAGTATTGGGATGTCCACCCACACTGGGAACTACGGCATTGGGGATGTAATCAATAGGATAAGCAACCCGTCCATTTTCCGTGATGCTATCGTCATCATAATCAGGAGTCCGTTCAGCCCAATCTAGCACGACGTTTTCCATTAATGACCCAAAGCGAATAGCTTCCCAAATTTGGGGTTCATTTTCTTTAGATAACCGAATGGTTTTGGCGTAACATCCCCCTTCAAAGTTGAAGATGCCATCTTTCGACCAACCATGTTCATCATCCCCAATTAAGCGGCGTTCTGGGTCAGCCGATAGGGTGGTTTTCCCAGTTCCAGACAGACCAAAGAATAAGGCGGTATTCCCTTTTGCATCCATGTTAGCGGAACAGTGCATGGGTAATACATCCCGTTTGGTCATGAAATAGTTCATCAGGGAGAAAACGGATTTTTTGATTTCTCCAGCATAGTAAGAACCACCCACAATGATCAGTTTTTTGCCCAAGTGAGCCACAATAAAGGCTTCTGAGTTAATGCCACCATCATTTTCTGGGTCGCCTTTTAATCCGGGGACAGCCAAAACGGTGAAATCTGCTTTGTGGTGGGCTAATTCTTCTTCACTGGGACGGATGAACAGTTGATGGGAGAATAGGTTTTGGGAAGGTAATTCGTTGATAATTCGCACACCCATGCGATGTTTAGGATCTCCTCCCACAAAGCCATCAAAAATATACAGATCCCGACCTTGTACATAGGACAAAGCGTGCCGATATAACAGATCAAAGTTAGCTTCTGAAATCGGCACGTTTAATTTATTCCAGTGAACTTCTTCTTTAGAAGTGGGTTCTTCTACAATAAATTTGTCGTTAGGGGAACGCCCTGTATATTTCCCAGTTTGAACAGATAATGCCCCATTACTGGCTAAAACCCCTTGACCTCGGGCTAAAGTATGTTCAATCAGTTTGGGAATGGAAAGGTTGCGATAGATGTGGCGAACGTTTTTAATGCCTAAAGACTCCAAGCCATAGGTTGGGGTCGGTTCATTGCTGAGAGCTTCAGTGTCGTCAAGATCCTTGTTTAATAATTTGTCAACCGCGAGTTCTTGATAGTCATTTTTGTCTTGATAAGCACTGCTTTGTTGAGTCATAATGAACACTCCATTCAATAAATGAGCTTTGCCCTACCAATTGCTTGTAGCATTTGCACTGATAGTCTGTGCCTTTTAAGCGCGGCTATTTCTGCTTATGCTCGAAATTTTGCATTCTGAAAATTCCCAACATTACCCGACACTGAGGCCTTGAATTTAGGATGGACATAGGTCAACAGGCTTTTTCGTTGAGTTTCCTGTTCAATTCATCGGTTTAATTCGTCCCAACCTATCAAGGTAGAATTGTAAGATAGGGCAAGAATCAAGGGCTAAATACTGGGGTATTAAACCCTGATCAGGTTACTTTACAATGAACTTAAAAAGTTATTACAAACCCCATCTCGCCAGCTTTAAGGAAAAATAAAAGCTAGGGAATTGATTTAAGGAAACTTACTGGATAACAGTTACCTCAGCTAATGAGTTCAGGAACACGAACTCAGGAACATGAACTCGGGAACATCAACTCAGGTTCGTTTTACTTGGGCAACTTTGCTTGGGTAATTCTCCGTGCATTTGTTAACTAGACTACCAAACTTTTCTAAGTTTTAAAAGTCCTTGGGAACAAAGTTAATCTTTTCTTCAGAAAAGCATCACAAGCTGGGGAAAAAATTAGAAAATACTTCAGAATGTCCCCGATTGTTGACTTAACTTTTAAGGGGTTCAGGATGTGATACAGCTTGTTCAATATTCAACCTAAATCCCTCTCCCAGAGGGGGAGAGGGACTTTCCAGTTTAAGGATTTGGCGCTAAAGCGCAACTACGAACCCGTTATAGTCGCAGCGCCCTCGCCGCCGTTTTTGGGTGGGGAAGATGTCACCAACCTTCGGTGAGAACTTCTGCAAAGGGAAAATCAGGGGCGGCCAACACTAAAAGGGTAGTGGGTAGTCCGGCGACCCGCTGCTGGAGGGTTTCATAGTAGGCCTTAAAATCGAAGTTGTCTCTGGGTTTGGCTATGCCGAGAAAGACTAAATCGGCTTGGGCGGAGGATTCATGTAGGATTTCCTCAAAAGAACGACCATCGGAGACTAAAACTTTGGGGATGGCTCGAATCCGCAGGTCTTCAATCATTTGGGTTAGGTTGATTTGAGCGGCTTGGGCGGCACTGGGATCTCCCACGACTAACTTGAGGTATATCTCGGCGTTGCGCCAGTCGAGTTGACTTCGTAAGAGATAGCCGAGGAGCAACATTAAGCTCCCGTTGGCTTGCATCCCCCCCCACCATAAATCAAGGCGTTGGCGTTTGCCAAACCCGCGTTCTGGGTTTTCTCGGAAAATGATGAGGCTGCGCTTGGCATGGTAGATAGCTTGAATCATTTGACAATATTGCTCTCGGCGGCTGGGTTCTTCACTATCTCCGAGGAGGATGGTGTTGGGGACAATAGCGCCGAGGCCGTAGGTTTCGACTAATTGTTCGGCTCCGGCAAAGGGATTGTCGGCGGTGATGATGCGGACGAGGGCTTGAACGCCCCGTTTTTCGATGTAGTCGCGCAGGGTTAGTTCGAGGTCGGTTTGTTGACCCATGTCCCGGGAGCCGGGGGGGAGGATGCTGGCGATGGTGACGAGGCCTCGGTTGTGGGTGAGGGCATCGGCGAGTTCTACGAGGGGCCAACGTTTGCGAGGGATGCCGGAGAGGACGAGGATATGGGGTCGCCAGTTTTTGGTGTCTTCGCTGTGTCCGACTTGTAAGAGGCCGACTCGGAGGAGGTTCATCCATAAACCCCGTCGCACGTCGCCCCAGGTGGTGATGAGTTCTCGTTGTTGTAGCCAGAGGTAGATGGCGAGGACGATGATGGCGGCGACGGTGGTGGCGGTGGGGTTAATCAGGAACATGACGATTAAACAGCCTACAGCGCCGAGGAGGGAGAAGAGCCAATGGATGCGGAAGGTGGGGCGGAAGGAGGGACTATCTAGGAATCCTTCGATGGCGGCGGAGATGTTGAGGACGAGGTAGGTGGTGAGGAAGAACATGGTGAGGACGGGGGCGATGAGGTTGAGGTCGCCAATGCAGACGGCGGCGATCGCAACCACTAAGGTGACGGCGGTTCCAATTTTGGGTTCATCAGTCGGACCGCTCCCTTGTCCAAGAAAGCCCATCCATTGGGGTAGGACTCCATCCCGGGCGAGGGCTTGTAAGACCCGGGGCGCGCCTAAAATACTGCCGATGGCGCTGCTCAGGGTGGCTCCCCAGACCCCGAATAGGATGGCGGGGCCCCAAAGTGCCATTTGTTCCATAATGAGGGGGTATTCTCGCAGGGTGCTAGCATCGGCACGGAGGGCAAGGATGACGGGCAAGCCCATATAAATGACGTAGCCTGTGCCAACGGCGGCGAGGGTGCCGATGGGGATGGCTTTGGTGGGTTCTCGTAGGTCGCCGGACATATTGACTCCGGCCATGATTCCGGTGACGGCGGGGAAGAAGACGGCAAAAACAGCCCAGAAGGGTTCTCCTTTGTTGGTCCAGAGTTCAATCTGGGTGGGTTCGATGGGCTTACCGAGGAGGAAGGAGATGAGGGAAAGGGCGATCGCCGCCATAATAAAATATTGCGCTCGGATGGCAATATTGGCGGAGGTGATGGCTAAAATAGCAACCCCAATGGTGGTGATTAGGGCAATATAAACTTGATTGAGGTCGGGGAAGGTTTGGGTGATACTTTCGGCAAATCCCAAGGTATAGAGGGCCACGGAGAGGGCTTGAGCGAAGTAGAGGGGAATCCCCACGGCTCCCCCGGTTTCTAAGCCCAAGGAGCGACTAATCATGTAGTACGCGCCCCCTACCCGCACCACTCGATCGGTGGCGATCGCACTCACAGACAGCGCCGTTAAAAAGGTGATGGAGGTGGCCAGGGTGACAATCGCTAAGGTCCCCAATAAGCCCACATTCCCCACCACCCAACCAAAGCGGAGGTACATGATCACCCCCAAAATGGTCAAAATTGACGGGGTGTAAACACCGCCAAATGTTCCTAAACCAGATGATTTTGTCATGATATCCCAGGGAAACATTGACCGATTTTCCCTCTAAGCTTCGCTATAGAGGGAGAGTCTGTCAATCCCGCAATTGAACGGGCATCGCTAAATAGGTCATTTTCAACCCACTGAGAGGGGTAAAAATAACGGGCTGGGTGGGTGCATTGAGATGAATGCAAATTTCAACGCTCGACAGCGCCTTTAACCCGTCCATCAAATATTTAACATTAAAGGCAACTTCAGGAGGGTTACTGCTGGTAATTTGCGCTGACATCGACTCTCGTCCACTGCCCAAATCCTGCGATTCAACAGACAAAAATAATTGCTGATTGTCGTGATCGATCACACAGCGCACCACATTATTTTTAGAATCAGCCAACACAGAAATCCGTTCTAAGGCACTCTGAAATTGACGGCGATCGACATTAATTTGATTACCAAATTGTTGGGGAATGAGTTGTCGATAAGCTGGGTAAGCTCCCTCTAATTTGCGGCTCGTAATGCGTTGATTGCCTAACTCAAAAACAATCTGACTTTCATCAACGTGCAGCATGACCGAATCAGTGTTCTCCCGCAGGGTTAACATTCGTTCCAATTCTCTCAAGGTTCTGGCGGGAATTGTGACTTCAAAGTTATCCCCCGCTTGGGCTGTTTCTGAACCGGATTCATTGGGGGTTTCAACAACAGCTAAACGGTGGCCATCGGTGGCTGCAAATTCAATGGCATCGTTCCCTAAAGTAACATGAACTCCCGTTAAAACTTGTTTGGTTTCTTCGGTACTAGCGGCGAAAATTGTAGACCGCAAACCCTCGCTTAAAGCTTGTACGGGTAAGGAGATTGATTCCCCATCTTCGACTATGGGTAAGTCAGGAAACTCCTCGGGGTCCATGCTGCGTAATTTATAACTTCCGAAGGTAGAAGTTAAGGTAATAATTGTATTTTCTCCCTCGTCTTCTGTCTCTTCTACTTGAGCGAGAGTGATTTCTCCTTCGGGCAGTTTGGAGACAATATCACCCAAGGTTTTAGCGGGGAGGGTAATGATTCCTCCTTCGCTTACTTCGGCCGGGAAACTGGTTTGAATCCCTAAACTTAAGTCAAATCCTCTTAAGCTAACTTTTTGGGTGTCTTCATCGGCAATCAGGAGGACATTCCCTAAAACGGGGTGAGTTGGACGGGAGGGAACTGCACGACTGACGAGGGAAAGGTTCGTGTTCAGGTCACTTTGGCTACAAACGAGTTTCATGGGCAATGACATAATCAAAAGCCCTTAATTATAGCATTTTAAGAAGGTTTAGTCAAGAATACTTGACTCACGCCACAGCCTAAAATTAAGAGGCCGCCCATCGCTTGTAAAAGGGAAAGACTTTCACTGTAGAGAAGGAAGCCAAGCAGGGCAGCAATGAGGGGTTCTACATAGGAAATAATGCCATATTCTGAGGCTTTTAAGTAGCGAACGGCGGTAATCATTAAGGTAATGGCAAGGAAGCCATGAAAAAAGCCGACTCCGACTAACCAGAAGGTATTATTCAGGGTGAGAAATTGTAGCTTAAATTGTAGCCATAAGGGGAGGAGGAAAAGGTTGGTAAAGAGAAACTGATAGAAAATACGGGTTTGGGATAGGCAATGGTTGGGGATTTTGCGGTTGATGATAACAAAACTAGCATAGGCAAGGGCGGATAAGAGTCCCCACAATGAGCCGATGACGTTTTGTAGGCCTTGGGTGGGGTCAAAGTCTAGGATAAAAATAAAGCCTAGGAAGGCAATAATGAGGGCGAGGGTTTGAGAGAGGGTGAGTTTTTCTTTGAGCCAAAAAAAGGCGATGGCGGTGGCGATAAAGGGGGCAAGATATAGGAGAAATACGGCATAACTGAGGGAGGTAAAAAGGATGGCTTGGGTGTAAGAAAACATCAAGCCTGCCCAACTGAGGCCGCCTAAGATGAGAGGAAAGAAGGATTTTTGAAAGGGTTGGATGAGGTGGATTTTGCGGGTGATGAGTAAATAAATGAGGAAGAAGAGGAAGCCGAGGTAAAATCGCGCTAGGACAATGAGGGAAACGGGGGCGTTAATTTGTTTAACAAATACGCCTAGGCCTGCCATGATGCTAACGCCGATAATGGCGTAACTGTAGGCGAGAATTCGAGGATTTCTAGGGGGCATTTAAGGGGATTGGAGAGAGGTGAGTAACTGTACAAGTTGTTCTGCGCTATCTAATACGGCTAATTGGGCGGCCTGCTGTGCCATTTGGGTTAATTGGTGGGGGTTTTTGAGGAGTTCTAGGACTTGTTGTTCTAGGTGTTGGGGGGTTAGGTCGTTTTGGCGGTAGACTTGGGCGGCTGCTTTTTCTTCAAAGGCGATCGCATTATAATATTGATGATCTTCGGCCGCGTAGGGATAAGGGATTAAAATGGCAGGGGTTTGAGTAACGGCTAATTCGGTTAAAGTCCCGGCCCCAGCACGACTGATGGCTAAATTCGCCCGTTGCAACAGTCCGGCCATATTATGATAAAACGGTCGCGGGAAATAATGGGGATGCTGGAAACTCTCAACATCCGGGTCTTGTTCCCCCGTTAAATGGACGATATAAGCGCCTGCTGTTAGCCAAGATTCGGCACAGAGACGGACTAAACGGTTGAGGGCAAGGGCACCCTGAGAACCCCCCATCACGACGATGAGAGGGGCCTCTGAGGGGATGGGAAAGTCGAGGGGTTGGGGGGTTAGAAAGCTATCTCGCACGGGGGTACTCACCCAGCGCGTTTTGGCGGGGGGAAGCAAGCGAGCGGTATTCTGGAAACCGATGGCGACGGTGTGGCAGAGGGGAGCGAGTAAACGGGTCACTTTGCCGGGGATGGCGTTGGATTCGTGGAGAATGACGGGAATTCCTTGGAGTTTGGCCGCTAAGATGGCCGGGGCCGCAATATAGCCTCCGGTGGTGAATACGGCCTCAATTTGCAGGGTTTTGAGCAGTTTTTTCACTTGCCAGATGGAGCGAATCTGCTGCCAGAGGATACGGAGGGTTTTTAGGCTGAAACGTTGTTGAAACCCTTCAATGGGGATGAGGTGGAGGGGATAGGTTTGGGGGACTAGGGTTTGTTCTAAACGGTTGGGAACCCCTAACCAGTTGATTTCAGCCTGGGGGAGGCGTTGTGCAACGGCTAACGCGGGGAAAAGATGGCCTCCGGTACCACTAGCGGCAATGAGTAAACGCATAGAAGTTTTTAGGACAAATGATCTGAGATGCTCTGGGGGTCGGATGTTAAAGTTATACCATAGGGCTGGAGATTCGGACTAAGAGCTAATTGTGTCAAGATATGTGGAGTTTTTTGAACTTCTGTATAGATTGATTTTTTTTTGATCGAGTAATAAAAAATCTTCGTGAGAGAAACCCTATAATCGGGAAGGATTAAGGATAATACCACTACAAGATTCACATTATCAAGGATAGGTAGGGCGAAGTATGTCACCCAAAACAAAAGAGTCCCACGTTGATGTTCAACAAGCACAAACGCGCCTGTTATTGTATTTATGGGATATGGATGGGAAAGAAAACCCAGTGAAGCGCGGAGAGTTGAACAAACGACTGGGTAAGTATGCAAAGGACTATCAATCTGCACTCACTGCATTAGAAGAGTCGGGAGCCATTGAGACAATTCAGAACAAACGCTCAGTTAAGTTTGCCTTGACGGACAAAGGATTGCAAGAGTTAGAAACCGGATTACAAAGTCCCGATTTTGTTTTTGTGGGGAATCAAGTAGGGACGAAAGTTCCTAATGCTTTGTTACGGTGGCTTAGAGGGATGAAGGGGGGAGGAGTGGCTGCTAGTCAGAAGGTCGCGCCTAAAATTAGTAAGTATGATGAGTTTAAATCGGTGGTTTTTGCGGTTTACGATGAACTCAATCAAGGCTACAACTTGGGGGATTTGGTGCCAATTTATCGCATTCGTCGGGAAATTGGCGATCGCACTAAACGCACCCAGTTTAATGATTGGCTGGTCAAAATGCAAGCCGATGACTTGATTCAACTCATGGCCGGAGAAATGCCAGACATGACCCCCGATAAGCAGGAAGATTCTATTACTCTCACTGGGGGAGCATTCCGTTACTACGTTAAACGCCTAGGATAATTCATTGCCAGAAGTGAGTTGACAGGAGTTAACTCACTTCTCTTTAACCCCTCTCCTTTTGTTCGCCATCCCACCCCATAACAGACCGTTGTGGTGTAGCAGATTACCTGTTATTGGTCACTTCACAGGATTATAGTAATTATGGCTAAAAATTCGCCCATCGATGCCGTTCACGCGGCTATTCAAAGCCACAATATTTTTAGTAAAGCAGGCATTGTCCGAGAACAAAATGTATGGGGTCGGGGATTTCCTGATGTTCCTTCCTTAAATCATCATGCCTCCGATACCGTTTTAAAGGCTTTAGAGCAAGTGCGCACGACGGATGATAAAGTAACCTCTTTAGTCATTACAGCACAGCAAGGACAAGGTAAAACTCATTTACTTAATCGCATTCGTCGCCAACTTTTACAAGAATCTGATTTTGCTTTTATTTATGCCAATGTTCTGAGCTATACAGACTTAAATCAGGTTCATGTCTACTTTTTACGCACCATTACTGAAAGTTTAAGTCGGGACAATCATGAGGGAGTGACCCAGTGGCAAATGATTGCATCTGCCATGATGAATAGTGTGGTTAAAAATAAACAATCTGCTAAAAGTTTTGTTCGCAAATTTGATCAAGTTCATCAAGCTTATTTAAACAAAGGTCAAAACCTACTGGATGCTTTAACGGCAAAAATTAGAGAACAAAAACCGGGAATTGATCCTTATATTATTCGTGCCGTCATTGGCACACTTTCTGGCAAAGCCTCAAGCTATGCGGAAAAATGGTTAGTGGGAGAGCAACTAGAAGACTCCCATGCTAAATATTTAGGATTGCCGTCTCATTCTCAGCATCTTAATCACAATCAAGAAAAAACGGCTCTCAGCTTCATCAAGCAAATCCTCAGTTTAATTGGTGAGTATATAGTTCCGTTCTCATCTGTTTTGATGAATTGGAAAGTGATCAGTACAATGAAGGTGGATTGATGTCTCACCAAGTGATCGCTTTTTTAATTAAGTCTTTATATGACACATTAGAACAGTCTAAAAGTGGAAAAGGGGTTGTTATTTTATCGGTGATGTTACCAGACACATTCCTCAATATTATGGGTTTACCGGGAGGCACACCAGAACGGATTTCAACCTTTACCCATAAAAAAGCGATCGATCTAAAGTTTGTGAATGGGGTTTCAATGGTCGAGTTAGTTAAACTCTATCTTAACCTATTTTACAACAAAAAAGCCGTTATTCCACCCCATGAATTATATCCTTTTGATGAGGCTGAAATAACACAATATGCACAAACCAACAAACCAACGGTTAGAGAAGCACTCCGTTGGTGTGCGCAGCACTTCAAAGTTGCAGAAGATACTTTACCGACTGAGGCAAAAGGTCGCTTTGAGTTTGCTTTAACTCGGGAAACAGAGGATGATTATAGCGACGATCTCGAAGATAATCAATTTATTGGGGATGTTCTACGATTTGGTTTTAAAACCCTGATTGGGGAGTCTTTACAAGGGGAAACCTCGACGGGGGAATTGCTTAAACAAATGACGGTGACGGGAATTGAAGACATTACTCCTAAATCGAAAAATAATAACTGGATTAACTTTAAAATTGTTGTCAAAGAGGAAGGACAAGAAATTAAAATTGGTCTGATGGTATTGCAAAATAATCACGGTTTATCTGTGGGTGCGGGAATGAATCGGATTATTGACTATGAAACCTTTGGGTTTAATCGCGGGTGTTTAGTTCGTTCCCACGAGAAAAAAATTAAGGAAAATTGGGATTCCCATGCTCATCTAGAATTCCTAATCCAAAAGCTGGGGGGGGAATGGGTGGACTTGAAACTAGAAGAAGTTAAACCGCTTATTCAGCTTTATAATGTTTATCAGCAGCGTGACTATTACAAGCTCGAAGAGCAAGATATTCTGAACTTTGCTAAAGAAATTACGGTCAAGAATCCTTTGTTGCGGGAAGTATTAAGTAATCCTGCAAGCAATATTGACTCCTTAATTCAAGATTTTATTGATGAGGTTAGTGTGGAGGGTGAGCAGAATTCAGATGATGCTGATTTAATGAACAATGAGCTTGTTTTTGATCTCCCGAATAGTTCAGATACCAGTGAAATGGTATCATCTGCTCCTGCAACACCGGATAATCCAAAGATAAGTTCAGCCGTTGATGTTACAACAGAAACCCCCACAGAGGAAACCCAGACCAAAGTTGATACTACATCATCTAAGACCACAAAAACGGGTAAGTCAAAAACATCGACTGCTGGGAAAGGAAAGATAGCAGAAGTATCTAAAACGGTAGAATCGGATCAATCCCAAAGTTCTAAGCCGTCAGCTAAAGCCACATCGGGGAAAACAAAACCTGCTGAGAAATCCCCACCCCCAGCCGTTGAGCAATCCTCTAATTCTAAGCCGTCAGCTAAAGCCACATCGACTGCCAAAACAAAAGCAGCAAGTCAGAAGGCAAAATCGATTGAGGTTGAACAAAAAGCTCCCCCTGCTGCGGTTGAAAAAAGTCCACCTGTCACTCTTCCTCCGGTGGAAGATCCGGAAAAACAATGGTTTGAAAAAAGCTATTCTGGTCAAACAATTGTCGCTTTTCATTTCAATGGAGAACGGTATGAAACGGAGTCTTGGAAAGACTTTCTAATCAATGTTTGTATTTTGATTAAACTGAACCACTCTAAAGATTTTTATAAAGTCCAAGAAGCTGTGAAGGGACGAACAAGATATTTTTTTACTACCAAGCCAGAAGATTTACGTAAAGCAGAGAAAATATCTGGGACGAATCTTTATGTCGAAACTTCATTGAGTGCTAATGATGTGGTGAAATTGATCAAAAAAATAGTTGACTTGTTTGAATATCCTGCGGATGTCATTGCCATAGAAACCCATGAATAGTTCAACGCTTCCTAAAGCCATTTCATTAGGATTTTGTACTTTTGATCTTGATGTTGAAGCACTGTTGGCAGGGGAATTGATTGCTCTTCCTGCGAAAAAGTTCTTGAGAAGTGGTCAGTGCTTTGCGTTAATCCCCGTTTTTTCTGGGGACTTAATTGAGCGCAATTACTATCACCCCAACTCGCCGAGTTTTTCCCCATTGTCCCACCCGCAAAACGGGACAGATTCTATTCAGATTAAAGGGTGGGTTGAGTGTAGAGATTGTGAGATTGTAGAACCTTCTGATCTCGATACTCTCGCTCAAGCTACTATTTGGACTCCCCAAGGATTGCGGGAACATTTGCAAGATCGCCCCTATTTATTTCTGGCTTATTTCCGGGTGTATGAACTGCCGAAGGTGCTGGAAATTCCTACCTTGGGGGATTTGCGGGAGACAGTGGGCGATTTTGTGCGCTTGGAGGATGCGATCGCCATTTCCCCCAATCACCCCATCCTAACCGAGGAAGTCTTTCAACAACGCTGCCAACAACTCCAACAACGACAACCTGCACCCCTCCCGGAAATCGTTCCCTCTGCCCCTCCAGAGCCGCCAGAACCCCCCTCTCCCCCCCCAGCAGACCAAAACACCCCAACCCCTCCCCCTACCCCCGTTATTTTGGAGGAACGGGACTGGAAAGAGCGCATTGCCGAAACAGGCAACTCTAGCCAAGGTCATGAATTTGAAAAGTTAGTGCGTCAAAGTCTATTATTTTTGGGATTTCGCAACACGAACCCCACACCAAAAGCCAACTTAGATCCCAACAGTACCGGAGGCGCTGGGGGGGCTGATTTTTATGCCGATTATCCCTACTCAATTGTGGGAGAATGTAAGGCAACTAAAAGCGAAAAAGTTCGTAACAAAGTCACGTCACAACTGATTCATTTAGGGGTTACTCAGTTGACACAACAAGAATTTGATCAGAGTTTAAAATTAATCTGTGCAGCAGGCAAGTTAACCCCTGACGCAGAACAAGCGGCTAAGGAACATAAAATGAATGTGATTCGACCAGAGACGCTGGAAAATTTGGTTAAATTAAAAGCAGAATATCCGGGTTCTATTGATTTGTGGAAATTCAAAAAATGGCTAGAAAAACAACCTTTTGGAGAAGCGTCTGATGAAAAAATTCAAGGGTATATTAGGGAGGTTTCGATAAGCTTAGAAATTCGCTTTCATTTGGTGCAATTAATTCAGGAGATTAACGAGCCTGCGGGTTTAGAATATATTCGGGGAAAATATGATAGTTCTAGTCCTCCTCAGCCTCTGAGTGAAGAGCAATTAAGAGATATCTTAATTGAATTAACTTCTCCTCTCACGGGATACTTAGGATGGGAAAAAACAGCCGATGGGGGGAGGCGATTTTATCGGTTGCGTAGTTTTGATCAGGTTTAACAAGACTGACAAGTTAAGCCTGAATATTTTCTCGTCAAGACAATCGGGAAAATGTGGTTTTTTCCCAAAATGTTAGAACTCAGATAGGAGTGCTATAGTTAATTTTGGAATGAACTAGCTCTGACACACCCGATATAGCGTTTCCATTTGAGTTTTGTAATCCACAAGGGAAAGCAAAGGGAACAGGGAACATTATACAAGGGTTACAAGGAGTTTGAAGTATTATGAGAAACTTCTCTGAGAGTTGATCAATGATTTGGAATCGCTATATAAAGTAAAAAAAATAATCCTAAAATGCCTCTAACTCAGCGTTTCAATCGTTTAGAATTCATTCAACAATTAGACCCCATTCAAGATCATGCACAAATTTATCATATTTTGGCGGGGTATGAGTTTCCTTGGGATATTAATAAAGCTTTAGAATTAGCGTTAATGAAAACCTTTTGTGTCCCCAGTATTAGTAAACTGCTGGATAAAACCGGAGAGTTTCATCACCACGGACAAAAACGTTATGATGATACGGGTTTAATTGTTTCTCGTATGGTTAAGTATGGGTATCTGGTCGGACAAGGAAAAGCAGCACTCGAACGAATGAATAAAATTCATCAGCATTTCCCGATCAAAAATGACGATTATTTATATGTTTTGTCCGGGTTTATTTATGAGCCGATTCGCTGGATTGAACGTTTTGGCTGGCGGCCTCTTTGCGAAAGGGAAAAGTTAGCGATGTATTATTTTTGGTGTGCTGTGGGCCAAGAAATGGGGATAAAAGATATCCCAGAAAGTTACGCCTTATTTGAGCAATATAATCAAAACTACGAACAGCAATATTTCTACTATTGTGATGCTAATGCGAGGGTCGGGGAATCAACGGTTCAAATTTTTCTCCATTGGTTTCCTGCTATGTTTAGACCCATTCTCCGGCCTTTGATTTATGCGATGTTGGAGGAGTCTATGCTGGAGGCCTTTGGTTTACCTTCTCCCCCCGCTTATCAGCGCTCTTTTGTGTCTAATACTCTCAAATTCCGAGGCTATCTACTTTCCTATTTTCCCCCTCGGCAACGACCGGATTTTTATCTGGACCGCCAACATCTCAGTTATCCGGGAGGTCACTCGTTAAAGGATGTGGGTCCGGTGGGTATGTTGGAGGAGTTGAATCGGGAACGACCAGAACAAAGTAACTAATTTAATCCCCTGCTCGCGGCTGGGGAATTTTATCAAGTTTTCTTAACACTCTTGGATCTTCCCCGAAAAACTGTCACAATAGATACAGAATTACATTGCGGGTGTGTCTTCCGGATTGACTGATTCTCATGATGAAGGGTTAACAGAATCCGTCCCGGGCGATCAGATATCAGATGGTCAGACTTGAGATATATCTCAGGTTGCGGGGGGATCTCCTTTTGAAAATTTTTTAATAAAGCAAGCAATCGAGGGTTTTAACAATGGAATTATGCTATCGTGGCGTTCATTACCAACGTCAGCCGTTATCTTTAGAAGTGTCTGAGGGTGAATTGTCAGGCAAATATCGCGGTCAGTCTTATAACTACCGCTATCCTAGACATATTCCAACGCTGCAAACAAAACCGCCGTTAAAGTATCGGGGCGTGGCTTACCAATATTGCCCGATGATCCAAACGGAGAACACTTTAAAGGCTCAGTTGGCTGCGATCGCCGAAAACTGTGGAAACCCTGCTCCTGTAGCTCGTCTTAATCGTGCGCAAGAAACGGCTCAAGTCCACCTCTATAATATGCGCCGCAATCTAGAGTATCGCTTACAGGTGGCACGGGCGAGAGGAGATCAAAACTTGATCGGAATGCTGGAAAAAGAGTCTCGGCAACTTGCCCTTTAGAATCTTAGCCTGACTCGCAACGAAACGCAATCCCAGAGCGAAACTTTTCAGCTTCGCTCTTTTTTTGCTCACAATTTTGGTGAAAATCACTATAATTAAAATAGCCCTCACAACTAAGGGAAAATTATGATCACTCAAACCCTACTCCCTCAAACTCAAGACTTAAGCTTACAGCCGAAGGACTATAGTCTGTTTACGGATCTCTATCAATTGACCATGAGTGCTTGTTATGTTGGGGAAGGCATTGCCCAACAGCCTGCGAGTTTTGAACTGTTTACCCGACGCTTGCCGGAGGGGTTTGGTTATTTAATTGCGATGGGATTGACTCAGGCGTTAGAGTACCTAGAGCAACTCCAGTTCACCAGTGGGCAGATTGCGGCATTACAGGAAACGGGAATTTTTGCCCAAGCGCCCTCGGAGTTTTGGCATTTGTTGGAGTCGGCGCGCTTTACGGGGGATGTGTGGGCAGTACCGGAAGGGACGGCGATGTTTGCCCATGAACCTCTGTTGCGCATTGAGGCGCCCCTGTGGCAAGCGCAATGGGTGGAAACCTATTTGCTCAATGCGCTCAACTATCAAACCCTAATCGCTACGAGAGCGGCTCGTTTGCGGGATATAGCGGGGGAGGATGCCCATTTGTTGGAATTCGGTACAAGGCGAGCTTTTAGCCCTCAAGGGGCGCTCTGGGCAGCACGGGCGGCTTTAGGGGGAGGATTGGATGCGACGTCGAATGTGTTGGCGGCGTTGCAGTTGGGGGAGAAACCTGTGGGGACTATGGCTCATGCTTTGGTGATGGCGGTGAAGGCGCTGGCGGGGTCGGAAGATGAGGCGTTTACAGCGTTTCAGCGTTATTTTCCCGAGGCGGCGCTCTTGGTAGATACATATGATCCAGTGGCGGCAGTGGAACGCTTGGGGGAACAGGTGCGGGAGGGGAAACGGCATCTTAGGGGAGTGCGTTTGGATTCGGGGGATTTGGTGGCGTTGTCCCAAGAGGTGCGATCGCAGTTACCCGAGGTGAAAATCTTCGCCAGTGGGGATCTCGATGAGTGGGAAATCCAGCGCCTGCAACGGGAGGGGGCTTGTATTGATGGCTATGGATTCGGCACCCGCTTAGTGACAGGGGATCCGGTGAATGGGGTGTATAAGTTAGTGGAGATTGGGGGCATTCCCACCATGAAACAATCCAGTGGAAAGGCCACCTATCCGGGCAGAAAACAGGTTTTTCGGCGCCTTGGCGAGGAAATGCGCGATCGCCTAGGTCTGGCATCAGAACACCCGAGAGAGGGCGAAATTCCCCTACTGCGCTGTGTGATGAGAGGGGGGGAGCGTTTGCGAGGAGGGGAGTCTTTAGGGGAGATTCGCGATCGCACCCGTCAATCCGTGCAAAGCTTACCCCCCCAAACTCGTCAACTGGATCATCCCACACCTCCCCCCGTCCTCATTTCTCAAGAGTTACAAGCGTTGCAGTCAACAGTCCAGTAGCTCTGTAGGTTGGGTGAAGCGCCAGCGCAACCCAACAAAACAATTGATAATGAATAATTGCTAATTGTTTCGCGCTCTGTAGGTTGGGTGAAGCGCCAGCGCAACCCAACAAAACAGTCAATCGTTCTCCATTCTCCCACCATCGAAGTAAAACCATGACAGAAATAGCCCTTTTCGGCACCAGTGCTGATCCTCCGACTTCAGGCCACCAAACTATTCTACGCTGGCTTTCTAACCATTATGATTGGGTGGCCGTGTGGGCCTCAGATAATCCCTTTAAACAACATCAAACCCCCCTAGAACATCGGATGATGATGTTACGCTTAGTGATTATGGAAATTGAAGCCCCCCGGCACAATATCAGCTTAAATCGGGAATTAAGCCATCCTAGAAGCTTAACTACAGTGCAGAAAGCGCGAGAAATTTGGGGGGATGAGGTAAATTTAAATCTGGTGATTGGTGCGGATTTAATTCCTCAACTCCCCCGATGGTATAACGTCGAAACCCTGTTAAAACAAGTACAATTGCTGATTGTGCCGCGTTTCGGTTATGCCATTGATCCCGAAGGACTGGCACAATTAGAAACATTAGGGGGAAATTATGCGATCGCCGATCTCAATGCACCGGGAGTTTCATCCAGTGCCTACCGGGAAGAAGGGGATCAGAGTGTCGTGATTCCCCTTGTTCAAGACTACATCCATCAACAACAACTCTATGCCTCGTGATTCTGTCCTGATCCTTCTTCTGCCTTCCCGCACCCTAACCCCATGAATACCCCTGATCCCCCCAACCTTGATTCACCCATGTTAGCTGATTTTAAAGTTGGGGTGGATAACGTCATCTTTTCCGTAGATAGTGAGCAGAATCGACTCTTAGTATTGTTAGTCAGGCGCTCCCATGAACCCTTCCTCAAATCTTGGAGTTTACCCGGCACCCTTGTCCGTCAAGGAGAATCCCTTGAAGATGCCGCCCATCGCATTTTATGCGAGAAAATTAAAGTCGAGAATCTCTATTTAGAACAACTCTACACCTTCGGCAATCCCGGCCGAGATCCTCGGGAGGATATTCACTCCTTTGGGGTGCGTTATCTCAGCGTGAGTTATTTCGCCCTCGTCCGTTTAGATGCTGCCGAATTACTGATGAAACAAGGAGGAGCGACGGCTTGGTATCCGGTGAAAAATGTGCCTCAACTGGCTTTTGATCACAATCAAATTATTGACTATGGCTATCGAAGATTGCGCAATAAGTTAGAATATAGTCCCATTGCTTTTGAGGTTTTACCTAAGCTTTTTACCCTCAATGATCTTTATCAACTCTACTGCACGATTTTAGGGGATAATTTTTCGGATTATTCTAACTTTAGAACCCGCTTATTAAAACTCGGCTTTTTGGAAGATACGGGGGTTAAAGTTTCACGGGGGGCGGGGCGACCTGCGAGTTTATATCGGTTCAATGCGGAAGCGTTTGCTCCTTTAAAGGATAAGCCGCTGGTTTTTGTTTAATGGCTACAGTTTTTTGACACTCCCCGACCTAAAGGTACGGGGCTTTAAAGCCAAATTTTTGGTAAGGATTCAGGTGTGGGGGGTTGACAAATTAGAAAAAATAGCCAGGGTAGCATCAAGAAGCCGATAGAGATTCCCCCAGCCATAGAGTGAGAGCAACTGAGACAAGCCTCATCAGAGATGTGCGATGATTCACCGCTTATTTTCTCCCTTGATTAGGATTGGGGCTGAAACATGGCGGTGCTTAAATATCGTTCACCACCACTAGCTTGAATGGCGACAATAGTGCGATCGCCATATTCTGGACGCGCCCCGATTTGTAAAGCAGCTTCAACCACAGCCCCCGTCGATATCCCACTGATAATTCCTTCCTGACTCGCCAACAGTCGTCCAATCTTGTAGGACTCCTCTTCAGTCACCATCACGATTTCATCAATTAAATCAACTCGCAAAATATCAGGAATAAAGCCCGCACCAATACCTTGGATATCGTGAACATTGCGACAATGACCGCTTAACACTGCACTAGCAGCCGGCTCCACGGCAACAATTTTTAAATCGGGTTTTTTTTGTTTTAAATAGAAACCCGCCCCAGTCAGCGTGCCACCCGTTCCCACCCCTACCACTAAAACATCAATCTTCCCCGCTGTATCCTGCCAAATTTCTGGCCCTGTGGTTTGATAGTGAATTTTCGGATTCGCGGGGTTGCTAAACTGTTGGGGAGAAAAAGAATTAGGAATACTGGCTAACAGTTCATTCGCCCGTTCAATAGCACCGGGCATATCTGCTTGGGCTGGAGTTTTCACAACTTCTGCACCATAGGCAATCGCTAGTTTTTGCCGCTCTAGACTCATGTGTTCCGGCATTGTTAAAATTAGACGATAGCCCTTAGCGGCACAAACCATCGCTAAACCAATCCCCGTATTTCCTGATGTCGCTTCAATAATTGTTGAAACTCCAGGTTGGATTAAACCAGCTTTTTCGGCTTCTTCAATCATACTCACCGCAATTCTATCTTTCACAGAATGGGCTGGATTCAAACTTTCTAGTTTTAGTAAAATCTGCGCTGAACAATGGTAAATTTCAGGAAGATGGCGCAATTTAACTAAGGGAGTATTGCCGATAATTTGGGTAATATTTTGGTAGATTTTCATTTGTTTAATGGCAGGTTAAGGAAATAGATGGTTAAATCATAAGCTGAAACCAGACCGCCACTAAAGTCGCCATGAGCAAAATGTGGGGGATATTTTGAGCCAAGGGACGGCGGGTAATTTTTAACAGAGGGAACAAACTAAAACCTAAAGCTAAAAGTAATGTTAACCCTTGAATAAACTGGGCTACATCCAAACTCCAGGTTAAGGTGATTAAGCCATCGCCACTAAAACCAAAGGTACGAGCAATTATAGGTAAAATTTGCCCGGCTTCAGTCATCGCTGCGGGTACATAGTAGGCTAAGTTTCCAGCTAAAACGATGGGCAAATAAGCATAAATAACGGTTTGATAGCTGGGCATTTCTGGATCGAAAAATCGAGCGATTTGATGGGTGATGTAGGTGAGAACAAGGGGAATGGATAAGAACAACAAAGCTAGTGGAATGCCGCTCACCAAATGGTCAGAGGTGATCACTATATTTTTCCAGCCAAATTTTGCCAAAATTTGTTGAGAATAGTGTAAAAATACACCACCAAACAATAACAGTAGCAGGGCAATTTCTGCGAGAAAACCTTTGTGATTTTCAACAAGGTCTGCGGCGGGAAACCGAAGATTTAACTGACCAGAACGGTTGGGACAAGCCTTAACACAGGTCATGCAAAGGGTGCAATCTCGATTATCTAGCAATTGGGCCGGGTGGGAATACAAAGGACATCCCCCTGTAGCTTGCCCTTCTGTAGGCAAGGCATCAGGAAAATTAACCGGAGTGGCATCACTGCCCTGATAGCAACCAAAGGTACTACATTGTGTCCCGCAAACCTGCTGAGTCGATCGCAACTCCACGACGGCTAACTTAGCAAACATCCCATTCATGCCACCAATGGGACACAAATAACGACACCAGAGGCGGCGTTCATAGATAATGCTACAAATCACCGCCCCCGCCGTAATGATGATCAGGAGCGCGGCGGAAAGATTGGCATGATGGGGGAGATCCCATAGTTTTTCCCACAAATAAATGGCTACAAACCCGCCCCACAATACCCAAGCCCCCCATTTATTCAGCCATTTTGTTGGCCAAGGCAATAGTTGACGCGGCCAAATCCATAGTGACAGTTTTCTAATCCATTCCCCGGTAATCATAAATGGACAAACGGCACACCAGAGGCGACCGATCAAGACAAATAGGAGTAAATAAAACGGCCACCACCAAGCCCAAAATAGGTTCAGGACGATGTTGGCATCTCGGGTTTGGGGTCCAATCAATCCCATAATGGTAACGGGAACAAAAATAGCCATCATCGGCCACCAAAACCCTTCCGGCCACCAATTGCTTAAGAGGAATTGGCGCAGTCCTGGAATTTGATTCAGTAGATCCACCCGAAAGGCATTTTTCTTGGATTCCACTGACCACAAAACCTGTTCAGGAATTACCGACTGTTCAGCAGGGGTCATGACCACTGCTCGTTTAAGAATATTTTCTAACTCAGCGATATTGCCGGGATAGTCATAACTGAGGAGCCGCCGTAGATCGGCTTGATCGAGTTGTAAGGTTGGGCGATTTTGTTCCCGACAGAACCTTTCTAGAAAATACTGGGCAAAGGCAGAAATATCTGATTTGCGCTGGGAAAGGGTGAAAAGTTTAAGGGTATGGGCATCTATTCCCGAAATGGGGAGTTTAGTGGGACTGATGAGAATCAAACGCACCCAAAGGGATTGGGGGGAAATGTTGGGCTGGATTTCTAGGGGGGCGTTGGGGATCAGGTTTCCGGTTTTGAGATAGTGAATCAGTCGATCGCGATCGCTTGGACTGAGAATTTGCCAGTTATCAATGGCAAGGGTTCCCCTTTCTAATAAGGCAATCGCCCCCGTTACCCCGTCAATCCGTCCAAATAAAATATCAGTATTGATATCCCCCTCGGCATTGCGGGGCAATTGGGCGCAATCAATTTCAGCAAAGGGGCGATTTTTGAGTCCAGACTGGGCGTGAATGATCCCAGCGATAAAAGTTTTGCCGCTGCCGGGTAAGGCTTGCACAAAAATGGGTTTTAAGTCTTGGGCAGCTAGTTCAACCTGTTGAACTAGCTTTTGACTAGGTTTGCTATTACTGATAATAGTTTCACTGGTGGGAACTGGGCGGATGTAGGGTTGTAAGCCTTGAATGCGGGCTTGTTCTTTGGCGATGCGGTCTTGAAATTTGGCTAAGTCTTGAACTAAGAGGGTATTGATCACACCGTTAATTTCGGGATATTCTGTTTTCAGTTGTTCAAAGCGATCTCTAGATAAAAACCAGACTTCACTTTTAGCGATCGCCATTGCTCCAGTTCGGTAGCCGGGGGTTTCTTCAACCATACCGAGGGAAATATGACCAAATAGTTCTCCAGCGTTGCGATAGGTAATATGGGTTTTACCGACCGGAGAATTTCGATATATTTCTACAGTTCCCCACTTGAGTAGATATAAGCCTTCAGGGGTAGTATTTTGGGCAAAAATATTGGTGTTGGCTTCTACGGGCAATAAAGATAGAGATGCAGCAATTTGTGCGATGGTGTTCTCCCCTAGCTTCCCCCAAATACGATGAAAACTGAGCCAATTAATACAGTCTTGAATGTCTTCGGGGGTGGGTTTTGGTAGTTCTGAAGAGATGTTTGAAATCATAACAAGGTTTGAAGAAAAAAGTTGAGCAGGGAAGGACTCTAGAAATTAACCATTTCCCTATTACCTATTCCCTTGTTGAGTCTAGCGTTGGGCTTTTTCAGCAGACCCTAAATATTATTATACAGATATAGTGTTGCCAAATCATTAATCAACGAAATGCTCTTGACTTCTAACTTTGGGTCTTAACTTGTCAAGATTGCTTGTTGATTGTTGGGTTTCGCTGTCGCTACACCCAACCTACAACGATTAAAAGACAGAAACCGGGTTTTTGCCTTAACCTAGACCCCAAAGCAGTCCATCAAAACAACCCGGTTTCTAAGAGAATTAACCCCAGAGGAAAAACTCTGGGTAATTTTGCATTACCCACGCACTCCCCCAGAGAAAGAGTGCTAATCCTAATGTTCCCCAAGCCCAAAGTTCCTGCCGCCAAGGTAACTCAAAATATTTTTCGAGGGCGTATAAAAAGAAGAATGTGCCGCCAATGCCTTGGAATGTGCCGATGTTTAAAATAGTACCGAAATAAAGGGCCCCCACTCCAGAGGCGATCGCACCAATTTGTAAAACTGGGTACATCCACGGCCGCTCATGGCTATACCATTTGGACGACCAAATCAACAGCCCTAAACTATATACAAATGTACCGATATAAAAAACCCCTCGTTGAAAAATACTAAATTGAGGCACCGTAATCCAGCCTTGCAAATGGGCGGCATAGACCAAGATAAGGGCGAAAGAGGCAAACGTAGCATAGGGGATAACCCGACGACTGCGAAAACCAAAACTGTAGACTCCGGGGGTAACTGTTACCACAAAGCCGAAAAAGGCCTCTAGAGCAAGAATTGCCAGAAAACCAAAGACAGAACTTTGATAGGCGATCGCCATTCCCCCCCATAACAGCGTTAAAACCCCACTGCCAAAGGTGATCGGGTTTGTTTTCAGTTTTGTATAAAAGTTTTCAAAGGTTTTAGGGTGTAACCCATGAGACCAGGCCCAAACTCCATTAATGGCGATCGCACCCGGCAGCGCCCAAAACTCACTCTTGTTCGCCAGTATTAGCCCCCCACACACCCCATAGGCCAAAATTTCGTAGCCTTCTATGGGAATTAACGCCAACAGCGCAACCAAATAAATTCCCCCCAACCACACCACCGCTAGGACAATTAAAAAACTGGCCACCACCCAGATAATATTGGCAAAGGTGAGAACCCCCCGCACCTGTTCCCCCAAACTCAGAGGATACTGTTCAGGATGACTCATATAGTAATCCCGTTGAGTTTGAGCCATCGTCTCATCAAAAACCCCCCGTTGAGAGAGATCCTCGACCACTTCCAACGCACAGGACTGGGAAATCGTCACCGCTTGCACCGGAGAAGACACCATCACCCACCCCACCATCACCAGAGTTAACAGCCAAACTATAACCATCCGGCCTCGCATCATAACACCTGCCTTGTTGAATCCTTTTCGCTGCCTTGATTTCAACTCAAGAAACAGAAAATAGAGTCAAGGATGTACCACTTTTTGAGGTGACTGGGAATGGGGAACAGGGAATAGGGAATAGGTAATAGGAAAAAGGCGTTATTGAATACTCCATAAATAGTGTTTTCCAATTTATAGAACGCTATATCTGGGACTTGACAAAAGGCACACAAGCTTAACTTGTCAAAGTTGGGGAATAGGTAATAGGGAATTGTTCCCCCTGCTCCCCTGCTCCCCTGCTCCCCTGCTCCCTCGCTCCCCTGCTCCCCTGCTCCCCC
>NZ_JAIHOM010000186.1 GCF_026130165.1 Spirulina subsalsa FACHB-351
TACGGTAGGGCATACCGGAACTCACGCTTGGGGAGAGATTCCCTCTGGCTTGGTTGGATACGTCCTGCCAAGTTAAGGAAACTCGTTGAACCAAGAATCCCTCGCTTTTAGCGATGGGAGTGTCAAAAAATTGTGGTGAAAGGTGGCGTTCATAAGAAAAGGGTGGGAGTTTGGAAACTCAGTGTCTTTAGACCTGAGAGTGTCAATTCCCCCTGTTCCTTGTTCCCTGTTCCCTAGCCCCATGAGTAGAGTTATTCAGCAAGCTCCAATTATTACAGCAAAAAGAAAGGAACAGAAGTTAGACTTCTGTTCCTCCCCAGTGAAACCCAGCCACTAACTAGGACACTATCCAGCTATTAGGACGTAGACCGCACTGAAAAAGTTGCCAACTCGGGGAAGATTTCCCCAAATCCTTACACCATCACGGTTTCTAGGTCTGGATTAACCACTTGTCCCAACAATTGGGCTAAGGTTTCCCCCTCAATAACCTCGGACTCTAGAATTTGGTGGGTAATGGTTTCCATTAAGTCCCGATTCTGACTGAGAATCTGTAAAGCAGATTGGTGCGCTTGTTCTACAATTTCTTTCACTTCCTCATCAATGGCTTTAGCGGTGGAATCGCTGACATTACGACGGGGATTCATCATCCCATCCCCGAGGAAATTATTCTGTCCGCCTTTTTCGTAGGCCAAGGGGCCTAGTACCTTACTCATGCCGTAGGTTGTGACCATACGTTCCGCCAAGTCCGTCGCCCGTTGGAGGTCATTGGCGGCTCCGGTGGTGATACTGCCGAATACAATCTCTTCGGCGGCCCGTCCTCCGAGGAGGGTGGCGATTTGGTTGCGGAGTTCCGTCTCATTCATTAAGAAACGGTCTTCAGTGGGCATTTGTAAGGTGTAACCGAGGGCGGCCATCCCACGGGGGACAATGGAGATTTTGGCGACTTTCCCACCACCGGGGAGGGCAGCCCCGACGAGGGCGTGACCAACTTCGTGATAGGCGACGATTTTTTTCTCTTTCTCGTTGAGGACGCGGCTTTTCTTCTCTAGTCCAGCTACAACGCGCTCGATAGCTTCGGCAAAATCAGCCTGACTGACGGTTTCTCGTTGGTTACGGGCGGCCAGTAAAGCGGCTTCATTGACGAGGTTGGCTAAATCAGCACCTGCAAAACCGGGGGTTCGGGTTGCGATCGCCTTTAAGTCTACATCATGACCGATCTTCACCTTCTGGGCATAGATTTCCAGAATCTTCAACCGTCCCCCTAAATCCGGTCGGTCTACCAACACTTGACGGTCAAAACGACCGGGACGCAACAGCGCGGGGTCTAAGGTTTCCGGTCGGTTAGTAGCCGCTAAAACAATCACCGTCGCCCCTCCGGCCGCGAAACCATCCATTTCGGTCAACAACTGGTTTAAGGTCTGTTCCCGTTCATCATTACCCCCCATAAATCCCCCATTGGCCCGGGATTTACCAATGGCATCTAATTCATCAATAAAGATAATACAAGGGGCTTTCTTCTTCGCCTGTTCAAACAAGTCCCGCACCCGGGCAGCCCCAGCCCCCACGAATAACTCGACAAACTCAGAACCGGAAATACTGAAGAACGAAACCCCCGCTTCCCCGGCCACAGCCTTGGCCAGCAAGGTTTTCCCGGTTCCCGGCGGCCCCACTAACAACACCCCTTTAGGAATTCGCGCCCCGATATTTAAATAGCGTTCGGGGTTTTTCAGAAATTCCACAATTTCCTCTAGTTCGGTTTTCGCCTCTTCTACTCCGGCCACATCGGCAAATGTCACCTTCGTAGCATCATCTTCTACATAGACCTTGGCGCGACTTTTACTAATCGATAGCGCCCCTTGGGGTCCACCACCCCCCCGGCCTAGGAAAAACTGCCAAATCCCGACAAAAATTAGGGGAGGAATCACCCAACTTAGGAGACTGCCCAACCAATTATTGCCTTTGGGTGGGGCTGCCGCAAATTCTACCCCGCTATCTTCTAAGCGTTGGGGTAATTGCAGGTCAAAAATAGGAGTCGTGGCGAGAATTTCCCCCGGTTTATCATCCACTCCTTTCAGTTGATAACGGATTTGATCCTGAGTGACATAGGCTCTTGCTACTTCTCCATCACTCACTTGGTCAATAAAGAGACTATAGGGAACTTGGGGCGGTTTGGAGGCAAAGAGTTGGGGAAAGAAAAGGTTGATTAATAAGAACCCTGTCCCCGCAATTAACAGAATATTGCCCACTAACCGCGTCCAAGAGCGTTGGGGTGTGTTTTTGATGCTCATTGTTTGGTAAATCCCGTTTTTTATCTGAATTTCCCACAGAAGACAATCTGTAATGAATCTTTACTTTTTTATTCTGACAGAAAATAGTAAGGGGGTGGGGTACGGTTTTCCCCTCTTCTCAGCATTTATACTTATTTTGCCCTTTGAAGAATGAGCTTAGTGCAGGCAGTTTTACGCATTGTTACAACTGTGAAAAAAGGTAACAAAAATCTGGCTCAAATTCTTGCTAAATCGTTGACAGATTGAATTTAATTATGTTAGGATTAGACCAAATCGATACAAGAGTCAGCTTAATCCAGCTAGCTCCCAACTTGGAGCCAGTCCTGGGATAGGTGCAAGTCTGAAGGCTAGTGATCTAATCCGAGCTTGATGATTTTGTTACCCAACAGGAAATCTTGTTACTTAACAGGAAGAGGTCAATAAAATACCTATAGCTGGAACGGAGGAACCGATTTAATCGGGGCTAATCTGGTAACGCCATCTCTGGGATAAATTAGATCGGTTGAAAGGTATTGGTTAGAGGTTATGGGTTGGTAAAACCCGAGCAACTTTCGCCCAATAGCTGAAACCCCTAGAGAAAAGGCAGAAGGGAATCTCTCAACCCTAGCCCGTCAGCTAACTCCGTCAGCATTGAGAGAAGACGATTAAAGACAAGCTGATTTACTAATGCCGAGGGGTGATTGTAAATCAATAACCCCTTGGGTTGAGTAAATATAACTCATCGATTGTTCTGGTTCAGGAAGTTCTAGCGATAGATTGAATTGAGATCATTCAACCTATAAGCGGTAGAGCTTGCGAGTGCCTCATGGGTGATCTTTCCTCGTGGAGATCATAACTGGGGTGACTTGTGGATCCGACTTATCTCTGCATTAGGAGTCTCTGCATTAAGAGAACCTCTCTAGAGATCAGTCGGGGGGTGCTTTGTCTATTGCAGACTTCCCGAAACCGAACAGGGGAAAACCCACCAAAAACCCACTAATTATTGAGCGCTTGCGAGAGAATAATTAGGTCAAAGTTTTGGGGTGTCGTTCTTGTATTGATGCAATTAGCGCGAAATAAATTGTCTTTATTATCCCAAGGGTTCTAAGCTATGTACGGACAACTAAATAATGGATTCTCTTCAACCTCATGCCGAATCCAGTCGATTAACTATCATCTAGGGAAAATTGCCAAGCGATTACACCGTTTTCGTTTAATGGATTTAATTATTGTGCCTTTAGTGGCGCTGTTTTCACTAATTATTATGGGTTTTACGGTGATGTCTTTTGTGACAACACTCACTCCTAACCCGACTTGGCCGGTTTTAGTGACGACGGTTTTAACGTTTTCCGGTGCGTCTAAAAGTTATTGGGAAGTGTCCCATTATCTTTGGGAGTTGCCCGATGGTAGTGTTGAAACGTGGCAATTTCCGGTAGAGGGATAGAGTCCCAAACCCAGGTAAAACCGGATGTCGAAAATCCAAAATAATATTTTAAGTTGAATCAGGAAGCCCCATCCTCGCCAACGGCAGGGTGGGGTAGTTCACATCTTAATCCCAGCTTCTCGGAGGGCGCGATCGCGAATTTGACAAGAATCGCACAGACCACAAGGGGTTTCCCCCCCCGCATAACAGGACCAAGTTTTTTCTAGGGGGATGCCTAGTTTTACGGCACGACGCACAATGTCCACTTTGGAATCATGGATGAGGGGGGCGATGAGTTGGGGTGCTTTTCCCTCCACTCCCACTTTAGAGGCCAGATTCGCTAGAGTTTGATAGGCGCTGAGGTATTCGGGGCGACAGTCAGGATACCCGGAATAATCTACGGCATTAATGCCCAGAAAAATGGCCTCTGCTGCTTTAGCTTCGGCCAGGGAAAGGGCGATCGCAATAAAAACCGTATTGCGTCCCGGAACATAGGTAGAGGGGATAACATCGGCTTGGGGACCCTCTTCGGGGAGTGTTTGAGAGAAATCCGTGAGGGAAGATCCTCCCCACTGGGCCAAGTTCACATCAATGGTGTAGTGTTCTGTAATCCCTAAATGTTGTGCGATCGCCTCAGCCGCTTGTAATTCTCGTTCGTGTCGTTGCCCGTAGCGGAAGGAAAGAGCAATCACATCATAACCCTCTGCGATCGCCTGTGCTGCCGTTGTGGAAGAATCTAACCCCCCCGATAGTAAAACAATCGCTCTTTTCATCAACACCCCCAACACCTGAACACCCCTTGATTGTATCGTGAAATACAGAGGAATCAATGGGGGGCTGGACTCTCAGGTGATGGGGGGGAGTTTTGTGCGATCGCCAATTTTATCCGCCAAAGCCTTAAAATCCCAATACACCCCAGTCACGGCCCGACTGTGAGCACCGATTGCACCATCCGCCGGTTTTAGATGAAACATGGGTTTCCGCGCTTCTTGCGCCATTGGCATTAAACTTTGATAATGCTTCAGCAATGCCAGACAATGCTCATCCTTCCCCGGACTAACAGCCGCCTCTCCTTGCCCTTGAATCACCTTGCTATGATACGTTTCTGGAATCCGCCCCATCCAGCGCTCAAAAGCCCTCACCGGACGGTCAAAACGGATAGCGTGTTGTAGAATCACATACCCAATAGGCTGCATTTTACCCGGTGGTAGCCGAAGGTCTGGGACAGGATTCCGCCCGAAACGATCTTGCCATTCTCCCCGCCAACGTTTCACCGTTGGCCCCAAATTTTTCAGACCTTGGAGGGAAAATAAATCTGGAGCCAAGGGAATTACAATATAATCCGCCGCAATCAAAGCCGCCCGATTAATTGCACCCAAGTTAGGGCCTAAATCCATTAAAACGAGATCCGCCTGATGTTCTATCGCTGATTGATGTAGCAATCTCCAAAAAGCAGAAATTACACGAAAAGCCCTTTCTTTCCCATCCAAACAATCGGGCCATTGGGAGGATAATTCATCTTCAAACCCCGATAGAGTTAAATCGCCAATTAACAAATGTAAGTCTAGGTCAATTGTTTCTAATTCGGGCTGGGCAATGTCTCCAATGCCCCGTAATAAGGGTTGAATACAGCGAAAAATAGTATTAGGTTTTTGGGAATCTTCCCAAATTTGTTCTAAGCGATCTTCCTCCAAAAAAGCACTCGTTAAATTCGCTTGAGGATCTAAGTCTGCGGCGATCACTTTGCGGCCTAAATCTCGATACATCCAAGCCAGATGATAGACCAAGGAAGTTTTACCCACTCCCCCTTTATTATTGAAAAAAGCAATAATGGGTGGGTTCATAGGGCAGACCTCACAATAACTAAAGTATAGGCATCGTCTATAACAAATTCTGGAGGTGGATTGCCATTTTTCGCTAATTCTTGACGAGCCGTTGGAATTCCAATGCCAAACCGTTGTACATAGCCTAGATTTTTCATCGCTTCTGCTAAGTGAGGATTACGATAATCTGTCACCCCTTGACCTAAGTTTTCTCGATTGACTTGACCAAATAATCCCCCCGGATTATAAATTTCAATTCTATCTTTAAACCAGTACACTTTAATGGGAGCATTGGTTGCTTCATAGGAACGGTGCAGAATAGCGTTGCTGACCAATTGTCTTAAGGCCGCAATAGGATAATCTGGCTTTATACTAGAAAGGCTTAAAAGGAGGTCATCGGTAATCGTTAAGTTTGCACAAGTTCCATCATCATTGACCCCAATAAAAAGGATTCCCGGTTGATTAGAGTTAGTTGACAACTCCCCGCCGTAAACGGTCGGGGATTCTCGTGTCACAGGGAGACTCTAGCTGGAGTATAAACTCCAACCCCGATATCTTTACCCTCGACGAGCGTTGATACGGTCTGCCCGACCGCATT
>NZ_JAIHOM010000187.1 GCF_026130165.1 Spirulina subsalsa FACHB-351
AAGCTGCCAATAGTTATGGAAGCCAATTACTCTAAGACCCGCAGGGCTACATTTAATCTTACTGTTCATATTGTGTTGGTGACTAAATATCGGAGAAAAGTATTCCAGAAAGAACATTTAGAGTTCTGATTAAAAAATCTGTGGAGAGCCAAGACTCTCCAGAGTATTAATTGTGCTTCGCTGTTTCTATATTGGTTGGCTTTTCATCTCATCGGTGAAACCGAGAGCCTTCAAGCCAACATTTAAGGTAAACTTACAGACCAACAAAAAGCCGAAATTGTCCAATTTAGACTTCAAAAGCAATACCCACGCCATTCACCCCCACATCTTATTGAAAACCAAGATTATTATCTGATTACTGCCGCTTGCTATGAACATAAACACCGATTAAATACTCCCACACGCCGCCAAGAATTATGGAATCGTCTCTTTGAAACCTTGACGGATCAAGGCATTGAAGTCCGCGCTTGGGTGATTCTCCCTAATCATTATCACCTCTTAATTAGCACTGTTGAATTTAAATGGTTAAGTCAACAACTACGTCTCATTCATGGGCGTTTTGCCCGTCAGTGGAACATTGAAGATTGCTGCACTGGGAAAGTTTGGTGTTCCTATAGCGATCGCGCTATTCCTTCAGAACGTCATTATTATACAACACTAAATTATATTCACTACAATCCAGTCAAACATAATCAAGTCCAATCTCCCTATGAGTGGCACGAAAGTAGTGTTCATTGGTATCTCAAGGACAAAGGAAGAGAATGGTTAAGAAGTTGTTGGGTTCAATATCAGGTTAGAGATTATGGCAAAAACTGGGATAATTTTTCTCTTTAAATTAATATCAGTTTATTTTTTAATGTAAAGTGCTTCATAGGTAATACGTTAAAATTTAACCCGTTTATAAAGCTCTGAGAAAGCAATCTGAATGTTAACGATTTCCAGTTCTACAATGGCATCCTTGCCGATAAATTCTGTAAATAACCATTGACGCTCACCGACTTTTCTGTATAGTTCGACACGATAGGACTTTTGGTCAATTAATAAATACTCTTGTAACTGGGGAATGGAACGATAGAGGGTGAATTTTTGACTCTTATCAAATCCGGCGGTAGAAGGGGATAAAATTTCTGCAATGAAACAAGGATTTGTTACGGCCATTTGTTGACTATCGGTAAATTCAGGTTCTCCTTGAATCACCATTACATCGGGGTAAACATAACTCTGAGATTCCTCAATCCATAGCCTCATATCACTGACAAAAATTTCATAATTTTGCTCGCCCCTTTCTAAGGGAAGTAAGCGACTTAAATTTAAAGTTAGCCGATTATGATTGGCTGAAGCACCCGCCATTTTAATGATTTTTCCTTGAATCCATTCGCTTTTATCAATGGCTTTTTCTTCTTGTTTAAGATAGTCTTCAACGGTGAGAGAAAATGGTTTAATGATGACAGCCATAGTTTATTGACCCACGACGCTATAGTTTATTCGTTAAATTTAACCCGTTTATAAAGCTCTGAGAGAGCAATCTGAATGTTAACGATTTCCAGTTCCACAATGGCATCCTTACCGATAAATTCTGTAAATAACCATTGACGCTCACCGACTTTTCTGTATAGTTCGACACGATAGGACTTTTGGTCAATTAATAAATATTCTTGTAACTGGGAAATGGAACGATAGAGGGTGAATTTTTGACTCTTATCAAATCCGGCGGTAGAAGGGGATAAAATTTCTGCAATGAAACAAGGATTTGTTACGGCTATTTGTTGGCTGTCGGTAAATTCAGGTTCTCCTTGAATCACCATTACATCGGGGTAAACATAACTCTGAGATTCCTCAATCCATAGCCTCATATCACTCATAAATACCGAGTAATTTAAGTCTTCTAAAGCAAAAAGAAGCAGTGCATGGAGTTTTCCGGTTAAAGTATTATAATTAGCTGAAGCACCCGCCATTTTAATGATTTTTCCTTGAATCCATTCGCTTTTATCAATGGCTTTTTCTTCTTGTTTTAGATAGTCTTCAATGGTGAGAGAAGATTGTTTGATGATGACAGCCATAGTTTATTTTTGGTGTTAATTTAACGAATTTATTGACCTTAAATTTATTGACATTATTATGGTCGGGTTGTAAAGATTCGTTTTGTTATGAAAGGTTTCAATTGTGGTCTTGGGGACTTGTTGGGTTTCGCTTTCGCTCCACCCAACCTACGGGACTTTTTTGTTGGGTTTCGCTTTCGCTCCACCCAACCTACGGGATTTTCTAATGAGTTCCCTAGATAGGACAGGTTAAACCGCCAGATTTTTGGGAAAAGAGGATGTTCTCATGATAGTCCACGGGACAATCAATGACGGTGGGAACGTCTTGGGCGAGCGCCTCTTTTAAGATAGGAACCAGTTCATCTGCCGATTCCACCCGATAGCCTTTTAAGCCCATACTTTCGGCAAATTTAACAAAATCAGGATTGCTAAATTTGATAAAGGCGGATTCTCCAAATTGATTGATTTGTTTCCACTCAATCAAACCATACCCATTATCGTTAAAAATCAGGGTGACAAAGGGAGTGCCAACGCGGAGGGCGGTTTCTAATTCCTGACTGTTCATCATAAACCCTCCGTCCCCGGTGACGGCGACGACTTTACGATCGGGATAAACCAGTTTAGCGGCTAATCCCCCCGGAATAGCAATCCCCATAGCGGCAAAACCGTTGGAGATTAGACAGGTGTTGGGGCGATCGCAATGATAATGACGAGCCATCCACATTTTATGAGCGCCCACATCAGAAATGACAATATCTTCAGGCCCCATCACTTGCCGCAAATCATAGACGATTTTCTGGGGTTTGATGGGGAATCCGGTATCTTCGGCATACTGTTCATAATCTTGGCGAATTTCGGCTTTTAAGCTGGCCGAGGTGGGGGTAGGTTTGCCATGACGATCCCCCCGTTTACTAATCTCATGGAGGGAGTCGGCAATGTCTCCGATTACTTCCACGACAGGGATATAGCTACTGTCAATTTCGGCGGGATTGGTGCCAATATGCACAATAGGAATATTGCCCTCGGGGTTCCAACGTTTGGGGGAATATTCGACCAAATCGTAACCCACGGCAATCACAAGATCGGCTTTTTCAAAGGCACAGGTGACGTGATCCCGTTGTTGCAGTCCAAAGGTCCAGAGGGAGAGGGGATGGGTATAGGGAATGGCGCCTTTCCCCATAAAGGTATTCACCACGGGAATATTCATGCGGGTGGTAAATTCCGTTAAGGCCTCGCTGGCATGGGCGCGAATGGCTCCATTTCCGGCTAAAATCAGGGGATTTTTAGCTTTAGAAATCACTTCGGCGGCTTTGGTTAAGCTGCGATAGGAAGCATAGAGGGGTTCTCGTTGATCTTTTTGTAAGGGTTGACCTTGGACAGGCATGGCGGCAATATTTTCCGGGAGGTCAATATGCACGGCACCGGGTTTTTCCTGTTGGGCAAGTTTGAAGGCTTTGCGGATGATCTCGGCCGTGTTGCTGGGTCGGACAATTTGGGTGTTCCATTTGGTGACGGGACTAAACATGGCCACCAAGTCAAGATATTGGTGAGATTCAATGTGCATCCGATCTGTACCCACTTGTCCGGTAATGGCTACGACGGGGGCCCCGTCTAGGTTAGCATCAGCAACTCCGGTCATCAGGTTGGTGGCACCGGGGCCGAGGGTGGAGAGACAGACCCCAGCTTTTCCGGTTAATCGCCCGTAAACGTCAGCCATAAAGGCGGCTCCCTGTTCGTGACGGGTCGTGATAAACTGAATCGAGGAATGTTTGAGGGCTTGCAGAATGTGTAAGTTTTCTTCGCCCGGTACGCCGAAAATGTACTCAACGCCTTCGTTTTCTAAACATTGAATCAAGAGGTCGGCTGTGTTTAATTCGCCCATGATGGTTAATCCTTGCAGTAAATTGTAGGTTTGTTAAGGACAGCAGATTGCTCTAGGGGTCAGCTAGAGCAGATGCGAAGTTAATGGTCAAATCAATGAAAATGAGTCTAAAAGATGCCCTTTTATGATAGTGAATGGTCAGGGTTTGGGCGTTTTTAAGATTGAGTATTGTGGGGGCAGACCAACCTCCCAACTCAAGGCTTGGTTTAGACTGTTTTGGCTTAGAGTAAGGGGTTCAACGAATCCAAACTGTTTTGATATTGACAAATTCTTGAATTCCTTGAATGCTCAATTCACGACCATAGCCCGATCGTTTGATGCCGCCGAAGGGCAGACGGGGATCGGATTTCACTAAACCGTTGACAAAGACGGCTCCAGCTTCGATGTCGTTAATGAGGCGATCGCGCTCTCCCTCATCCTCAGTCCACACACTCGCCCCTAAGCCCAAGTTAATCCCATTGGCGAGACGGATAGCCTCTTCTAGATCATTCACCCGAAACACCAAGGCAACCGGGCCAAAAAACTCCTCTAGGGCTCCAGGGGAGTCGGGAGGAATATCGGTGAGGATGGTGGGCGGATAAAAGTTACCGGGACGATCTAAGGGATGTCCTCCGGTTAGCACTTTCCCCCCCATCGCCACGGTTTTCTGCACTTGTTGGTCAATTTCTTGACGGATGCTGGCGGTGGCAAGGGGACCGACATCTACACTGTCATCCATCGGATCACCAATTTTTAGGGCTTCAAACCGAGCGGTGAGTTGTTCTATAAATTGATCGGCTATGCCTGTTTGTAATATGAACCGTTTGGCGGCGATACAGGACTGTCCATTGTTTAACATCCGAGCCGTGACGGCCGTGGAAACGGCTAATTCTAGGTCGGCGCTGTTAAGAACAATGAAGGGATCACTCCCCCCTAATTCTAAAACCGTTTTTTTGATATATTTCCCGGCCGTAGCGGCTAAACTAGCTCCGGCGTATTCGCTCCCGGTGAGGGTGGCGGCCTGTACTCGTTCATCGGCAAGAACTTCTTCCACTTGGCTGGCTCCGATGAGGAGAGTTTGAAATACGCCGGGGGGAAAGCCTGCTTGTTCAATAATCTCTTGAATGGCGATCGCACATTGCGGCACATTGGAGGCGTGTTTTAATAGTCCCACATTGCCCGCCATCAACGCGGGGGCGGCAAAACGGAAGACTTGCCAAAAGGGGAAATTCCAAGGCATCACCGCCAGAATCACTCCGAGGGGTTGATAGCGCACAAAGGCAGCACTGCCATCACTTTCCCCCGGGATATCCTTGAGAAATTCCGCCCCGTGATCGGCATAGTAGCGACAAACGAGGGCGCATTTTTTCGCTTCGGCGATCGCACTTTTCAGGGTTTTGCCCATTTCCACGGTCATGATCTTGCCGTACTCTGTGCTGTTTTTTTCCAGCAGATCGGCCGCTTGGTGTAACCATTGACTGCGCTGGGCAAATGTGGTGTTACGATACGCTTCCAAACTGGTCTGGGCGATCGCAATCTTGGACTGAATTTCCTCGCTCGTCAATGGTGTAAAGGTTTTCAGTGTTTCTCCGGTTACTGGACTAACCGTTGCTATAGCCATTAACCCTCCCCCTTATCAGGACGGAATATTGTATATCTAGTCTATGACTTTCGCTAGGCCAAATTTGACGAACCGTATAATATTTAACAAATTTATTTTTTCTTTACGTTTCTTTGACTGATCCTGCACCAGTTCTCATATTCGGTCCCTTGGGATGAGTGTGACCCGCAAGGGAGCGGGGGGAACAATTATCAATTCCTTATCTGCAATGTCGGGTGAAGACCCTCGGTTTTACCGACGGGATGAAACCCGACCAGTATAGAAACAGCGAAGCACGACTCTTTGATTAAAGCTCAGGAATCACTAGATCATGACAATTTGTGCTGTATATGTTAGTATTCATCTAGTTGTTTGAGGTCGATAAACAAGGAGTGAAGGGGAAAAAAGGCTATCCTATCCAAAAAAGCTAGGAAGAGATATGCCTTAAAACATTTAAGAGTAAGTAGACAACGTAAAGGCTTTGTCCAGAGAGAGGCATTGCGCGTCATTAAATCTAACGATTTTATCGCCTACGAAGACTTAAAT
>NZ_JAIHOM010000188.1:2500-6040 GCF_026130165.1 Spirulina subsalsa FACHB-351
AAGTCAAGTACACTAACCAAATGTTCCAGACCTTCGGTCTGGAGCGGGAAACGTACAATGCTTTTGGTTCAGATTGTGGAGCAGGGGAGACAAAAGGCCCTGCTTTGTTGGACATATGTGTGCATGCTGTGCTCAATGAGTGCAGCGGTAGCGCATGCAAAACCGTCGCGCTCAAGTAGCGAAGCGGTAGCGCAAATATAACGCGCTCAAGTAGCCCTCCGGGCGGTAGCGCACTATCAAATGTCTGGCTCTTTCTGGATCAAATCAAGCGCGATAAGGGCGTTTGGTGGATGCCTTGGCAGCAAGAGGCGATGAAGGACGTGATAACCTGCGATAAGCGAGGGGGAGCCGGTAATAGGCTTTGATCCCTCGATCTCCGAATGGGGCAACCCACCTGATATTCTGTTGTTGTTGCTTCGCAACAACGCACACTCCGTGACTGAGTGAGTTTGATTGTCTGTGACAATCGGGCCTTGCTCGGTTCGGCAATGCGTTGCAGCGTGGTGCTCATCAATAGGGTAAAACAGGTACTTTTAGGCTGAATATATAGGCTTAAAAGAGCAAACCCGGGGAACTGAAACATCTAAGTACCCGGAGGAAAGGAAATCAACAGAGACTCCGTTAGTAGTGGCGAGCGAACGCGGACCAGCCGAGCCGAGATTGTGACCAGAATGGCCTGGAAAGGCCAGCCATAGCGGGTGACAGCCCCGTATGGGAAGCATGATCGGACGTATCAAGTAGGGCGGGACACGTGAAATCCTGTCTGAAGATCGGGGGACCACCCCCGAAGGCTAAGTACTCCTTGCTGACCGATAGCGAACCAGTACCGTGAGGGAAAGGTGAAAAGCACCCCGACGAGGGGAGTGAAACAGACCTGAAACCGGACGCCTACAAGCAGTCGGAGGGGCCTTGAGCCCTGACGGCGTACCTTTTGTATAATGGGTCAACGACTTGGTCTGTCTAGCAAGCTTAAGCCGTTAGGTGTAGGCGCAGCGAAAGCGAGTCTTAAATGGGCGCATGAGTTAGACGGATCAGACCCGAAACCGAGTGATCTAGGCATGGTCAGGCTGAAGGTTGGGTAACACCAACTGGAGGGCCGAACCCACATCCGTTGAAAAGGATCGGGATGAACTGTGCCTAGGGGTGAAAGGCCAATCAAACTCGGAGATAGCTGGTTCTCCGCGAAATCTATTTAGGTAGAGCGTCGCACGAATACCCCGGGGGGTAGAGCACTGGATGGGTAATGGGGCCCCACAGGCTTACTGATCCTAACCAAACTCCGAATACCCGGGAGTACTATGCGGCAGACACACGGCGGGTGCTAACGTCCGTCGTGAAGAGGGAAACAACCCTGACCTACAGCTAAGGCCCCCAATTCGTGGCTAAGTGGGAAAGCAGGTGGGACGACCAAAACAACCAGGAGGTTGGCTTAGAAGCAGCCATCCTTTAAAGATAGCGTAACAGCTCACTGGTCTAATCAAGTTGTCCTGCGGCGAAGATGTAACGGGGCTCAAGCCACGAGCCGAAGCTTAGGACTGCATATGCAGTGGTAGCGGAGCGTTCTGTTCTGTACTTCTTGCGTCTTGCGCGCCCCGAAGGGGTGCGACGGACGCATCAGAAGTCTGCTGAGAAGCTGGGCCGTAAGGCACCAGTGGAGCGTTCAGAAGTGAGAATGTTGACATGAGTAGCGACAAAGAGGGTGAGAGACCCTCTCGCCGAAAGTCCAAGGGTTCCTGCTTAAAGCTAATCTGAGCAGGGTAAGCCGGCCCCTAAGGCGAGGCCGAAAGGCGTAGTCGATGGGAACCAGGTTAATATTCCTGGGCCAGTGGGATGTGACGGATCTCGAAGGTCGTTCTTCCTTATCGGATTGGGAGGGCGGCTCAGAGGTTCCTGGAAATAGCCCCACATCAGACCGTACCCGAAACCGACACAGGTGGACTGGTAGAGAATACCAAGGCGCTTGAGAGAACCATGTTTAAGGAACTCGGCAAAATACCTCCGTAAGTTCGCGAGAAGGAGGCCCCGTTATTGCGCAAGCAGTGGCGGGGGGCACAGACCAGGGGGTGGCGACTGTTTATTAAAAACACAGGGCTCTGCGAAGCCGTAAGGCGACGTATAGGGTCTGACGCCTGCCCGGTGCCGGAAGGTTAAATGGAGGGGTGCAAGCTCCGAAATGAAGCCCCGGTAAACGGCGGCCGTAACTATAACGGTCCTAAGGTAGCGAAATTCCTTGTCGGGTAAGTTCCGACCTGCACGAATGGCGTAACGACTTCCCCGCTGTCTCGAACATGGACTCAGCGAAATTGAATTGCCTGTCAAGATGCAGGCTTCCCGCGGTTAGACGGAAAGACCCCGTGCACCTTTACTACAGCTTCACACTGGCATCAGGATTGCGATGTGCAGGATAGGTGGTAGGCTTTGAAGTGGAAACGCCAGTTTCCATGGAGCCTCCCTTGAGATACCACCCTTCGCACTCTTGATGTCTAACCGCGGTCCGTCATCCGGATCCGGGACCCTGTGTGGCGGGTAGTTTGACTGGGGCGGTCGCCTCCCAAACAGTAACGGAGGCGTGCGAAGGTTGGCTCAGAGCGGTCGGAAATCGCTCGTTGAGTGCAATGGCAGAAGCCAGCCTGACTGCAAGACTGACAAGTCGAGCAGAGACGAAAGTCGGCCATAGTGATCCGGTGGTCCCGAGTGGAAGGGCCATCGCTCAACGGATAAAAGGTACGCCGGGGATAACAGGCTGATGATGCCCAAGAGTCCATATCGACGGCATCGTTTGGCACCTCGATGTCGGCTCATCTCATCCTGGGGCTGGAGTAGGTCCCAAGGGTACGGCTGTTCGCCGTTTAAAGAGGTACGTGAGCTGGGTTTAGAACGTCGTGAGACAGTTCGGTCCCTATCTGCCGTGGGTGTTGGAGACTTGAGAGGAGTTGCCCCTAGTACGAGAGGACCGGGGTGAACGTTCCACTGGTGGACCTGTTGTGGCGCCAGCCGCAGTGCAGGGTAGCTATGAACGGACAGGATAACCGCTGAAAGCATCTAAGCGGGAAGCCCCCCTCAAAACAAGGTCTCCCTTGAGAGCCGTGGTAGACCACCACGTCGATAGGCCGGAGATGTACGTGCAGCAATGCACTCAGTTGACCGGTACTAATGGCTCGATAGGCTTGATTTGATCCAGTAACAACCAGACGGATCACAATCACAAAGCAACCAAAAGCAATGACCAGGATAGTTCGGCGCAACCCGCGCCCGCTGATGTGGCCTCTGAACGATCACCATCGTCCAGAGACAATGTGTTCCTTCTCAGGTCTGGTGGCCACAGCGCGAGCAAAACACCCGATCCCGTCCCGATCTCGGAAGTTAAGTGCCGCAGCGGCAATGGTACTGCGTCAAAAGACGTGGGAGAGTAGCTCACCGCCAGACCTGACAAGAAACACACACATCTCTCAAAACAACCAGCGCGGGGTGGAGCAGCCAGGTAGCTCGTCAGGCTCATAACCTGAAGGTCACAGGTTCAAATCCTGTCCCCGCAACCAA
>NZ_JAIHOM010000013.1 GCF_026130165.1 Spirulina subsalsa FACHB-351
ATAAGGTTTGGGTTTGACCTTGTATTCGAGAACAAACATTGTTTGACACTGGCTTGCTTGGTATCATTGTAGCACTCCTAATGCCGCCCTGGAAGGGCGGGGCTTGAAACCCATTATTTTTGGTCAATCAACGCTACCCGGTTTCTGGTCTATAGCTAATCCTATGTTTGAAACCGGGTTTTTGTTAGGGAGTAGCGGGAAAACCAGCCAATTAACGCAACCCGGTTTCTGGGTTCGTGAGGAATAAGAAACCGGGTTTTTGGCAGGATTTAGGTGGAAAAGGAGAGGATGAGGGCAACCCGTGTTCGGATATGGGGAAGGTGCTAAAATGACGGGTGGAAGCTTTGGACAGGGTGGATTGCGCTGTTGTCCAGGGAAACCCTCAAAAATAAAATTCCCAAAATAGAGTAAAACTTAGGTTGAGGGTTATCTACTCAAAAATCATCCCTAGGAGAAGGTGCTATGAATTTGGCAATTAAAGAAAAACTCCTCGAAAAAATTGAACAAGCCTCGGAATCTACTCTCCAAGAAGTTTTAGATTTTTTGTTGTTTCTAGAATTCAAAGAATGTCAGAAAGATGATTTAGAAATTAGCCGATTGAGTGAAGTTAGTTTAGCAGAAGATTGGCTAACCCCAGCAGAGGATAAAGCATGGGAACATTTGTAAAAGGTGATGTGGTTGTTGTTCCCTTTCCTTTTTCAGATTTGACCCAGATCAAGCGAAGACCAGCGTTAGTTCTGGCAGAATTGAACAAAAATGATTTAATTCTTTGCCAGATTACCAGCCAGTTTGCTGAGGATGACTATACAACCCGGGTCGAGGATAGTGATTTTGAAACAGGAAGTCTCAATAGAATCAGTTACGTTAAGTCTAATCGAATTTTTACGGCTAATGAAAGAATAATTGCCTATAAAGCAGGAAAGTTGAAAGGTAATAAGTTGACAGAAATAGTTGCAAAATTGATCGCCATTTTGCAACAGTAAAAACGCAACCCGGTTTCTGGGGTGGTGAGATGTCTGATATGTGGAAATTAATATGGGAAACGGCGAAACGGCTTAATGTTCAAGTTTTTGCAACAACGCATAACAGTGATTGCTGGACGAGCCTTGCTGCAATTGCCAGTCAGGAAAATCCCAGTGAGCAGGGAATTACAATTCACAGGATAGAAAAGGGAAAACCGAATAGTGTTGTTTTTACAGAACGGCAAATTGTAATCGCTGCGGAACGAGGAATTGAGGTGCGCTAGAGCATGGCTAATATTTTACCCAAAAAAATTGTCATCAGGATTAGTAGAATCCCATGAATTTCCACACACTTGACAAGATACATCTCGCTCCCATTTAGCACCATACCATCGTAAAATTGAAGGAGTTTTTGAGCCATATTCCATCTTAGGCCAGCTTTCATAAGTATTCTCTCGACGATTAGCCCAAATATAAAAATCTGCAATCAAGTCTTCCTCTAAAGATTTAATACCACTATCTTTATCGCGAGAAAGTTCCTGTAGGGCTAATTTAACAATCATATTTGAAATCGGCACAATATCTGAAGATAAACCTACTTGGATAGTTGCCTCAACTTGATCATTAGATACATAAGCTGGATTATCATCTCTCGCTTGTCTAAAAGAAGAAATTTCTTCTTGGCGAGACTGTAGAAATTCTTTAGTAAAAACACAAGCCAAACAAGGGCCTTGAAAAGGGCGAACCCTTAAAACATCTCCACCACAAGCACGGGTTAAAGCTCTTCCAAAAATTGTAGTTATTTTATACTCAAGGGCTATGTTATTAAGGTTAAAACGACTGCGATTATTATCGCTTGCACCAATAATTAAATCACAATTTTTTAGTAATAGTTTTGTTTGTTCAAAGTTAGTATTAACGTCTATCTCAGCAGTTTCTATTTGAACATAAGGATTTTTGCCATATAATAAATCCTTAACAGCTTTAGTTTTATAACGACCTAGATCACCAGTTCCACAAACATGACGAGAAACATTAGCTAATTCCAATCGATCAAAATCAATTAAAACAAACTTACCTACTCCTGCTTTTGCTAATTCTATCGCTACAGAAGCCCCCCCACTCCCTAGCCCAACAATCCCAACTCTGCATTGCTCAAGAACAGATGTTTCTAGCAATCCATGACTGCGTGAATACAGTTCACAACGCTGAGGAATAAATTTAATGATTCCCTCAGATAGAGAACCATCTGCTTGAGAAATAAAAACCCGATGGTTTAATTTTTCTTCTTCAATTGCCAATAATATAACTATTGAATGGGGAATATTTTGTGTTTGTCTAGGTTGGCTATTAATAATTGATTGAGCCAGAGTAAATCCTTCATCATTTCTGATCATTTGGGGTAAAAAGTAAATGATAGAAGCAACTGGAAAACCGGAAAAATGAGTTTTTGGGTGTGATGTATAAACATGAAATACATCTCCACCATCAAACCCAAATGCTACAGCAGAAAATTGATTAATTGCAGAATTCTCCCACTTCTGATAAACATTTTGAATCTGATCTTCGTGCATATAAACAAACGAAGGCTTGGCAAAAAAAAATCCCTCCTCAGCAATTTGATCTGCTACTACAGCATCAGGATTAGGGGGGTTTTGAGTAGAACGTTGAACAACCAACTCACCCGTGCTAGGATCAAAAGTCAGTTTCTGACTTGAAGGAGTTTCTCCTTCTTCAACTGTTCTTGCTAGAAATTGTTCAACTTGTTGAGATTCAGCTTGGCTCATGACTTTAAAATGCAGTTTTTGTGATTAATTACTGTGATTACATATGTGGGAGAAAGTGATCAATCGGTTGACCTGTTCTTTTGTGAGCTTCGAGGGCTTCTAGCCACAAACGACCCTTAAGAACAACTTTATATAAAGTCAAGTTAGGCAACCAATCTCGATAATGACAAATTTGAACATAACCATAGGTGTCAGGAGAAAGAGTGTGCATCATACTGCTGGTTTCATAGGCTTTCATATCTTGGCCGAGAAAACCTCTTAGAGGACTGGGAGAAACTACAACCATATCAGGTCTAGAATTAGGAAAATCAGAAGGGACATAAACTCGGACTTTGTATTGATTGCCGACATTTGTTTTGAGGTTTCCCTCTATTCTAGTATTACTCGAATCTGTCGGGTTAACCCAGCCAAATGACGGAAAATACTTCCGTAGTATTTGTTTTTCTACTGCCAGTCTTTGACGCTGAACTTGACTCCACATAATCTAATACCTACATCTATTTTCCCAACGCTTTATACAGGCTTCGATTTGCTGAACCGGATTCCATTGACCATCCCAATCTTTTACCGGGAAAGATTCACCACCGACCTTAATTCTAGGTGAATCTTTAGGAAAACTAGGGGGTAGATAAACTTGCCATTTTTGAGAAACTCCCTTATATTTATGGTAAAATGTAAAATAAATGTCTTCAGAAGGGGGGGTGCGAATCATTTCACGGTTTTGATCCAGGCTCTCAAACGCATCAAAAATTTCCTTCAACAGAGCTTTACCTTGGGGTGTTGAATACCAAATATTCTCTGAGATAACAATAGGTTCAGTAACAACCAAGGATTGTGCGTCTAGAGTTGTTTGCTCAACATTCCAGTTATTTCTAGGAATGGTAGGACGTTTAAATAAAGTTCGATGTTCTCCATATTCTACATCTTTGCGAATTGGACTTTGATCAGGTAAAACAACCCAAGCACCTGTTTGATAATGAGAAGATAAGGCATTGAATAAAAAACACCCCACATTAACTCTGTATTTTCCTCGTGCATATCGCTCTGTTGTTGGATTTAAGTTAGCAATACATAACAAGAATTTAGGAAAATCGTACCGCCTCAGTGCGTTAAACACCGTCTGTTCATCACCACCGCTAGGCTGGGCTAATGCCATCTGGTGATGCGAGTGCCATTCTCCAATGTGCTGAAGACCATGTTTGTTTCTCAAAATTTCACCAGATTTAATCAAATGATCTCTGTCTTGATAAAAGCTGGTTCGATTATGTTGGCTCATTTGTCCTGGTCCTAGTACAAGCTGAACCACAGGAAAACCTGAATGAGTCCAAAATCCAAATAAGTCCCCACCTGTTTCCAATTCAGGATATTCCTCAACCCATCCAGCAATGTAGTCTAACTCCTGTTGGTAAATCAGGGTTTTAAATTGACTCCCTGTTCTGTAGCTTGAGTGTGACATCTTGACTACTCGTAAACGTTTCTCGTTCTGACTACTGTTCTGTTTCAATTCCAAGATGCCACTCTAATTTTGGTATTGCCACCCCAAAAATAACTGGTTTTCTGTCGTTTTTTGTAAAGAAGGATGAAGTCTGAACCAGAAAAAACCAGATTTTCTGACCGAAGAGTAAGCTATAATGCTTCAAAACCATGCTCTATCTTAAGTCTATGAGTATTACAGAAGTGTTACAATTGGTCGATCGCTTAGTACAGAAACAAACCGGAGAACATCTCGATGACCTCCAAAAAGAGATTATTCAAGGGATTTGGGAAGGGAAAACCTATCAAAAAATTGCAGAAGATAGCACTAAAGGTTACAACGAAAATTATATTGGGGATGTCAGCCGCAAGTTATTTGAAATTTTATCTGAACAGTTAGATGAACCAATTAAAAAATCTAATTTTTGCTGGACGATCGAAAGAATAGTTAATTCTCAGGCTTTTGGGTTAGTAAATGCTAATATTAGATATTGTCCCTATCATCCTCCAGCCAATCCCCCACAACCGATTCCTTCTCCAGAAACACCCTATCCCCTTAAAAAATACCAAGATTTAACCTTAGCTCCCAAGATTCACCGCTTTTGCGATCGCACAACTGAACTCCACACCCTCTCCTCTTGGCTGTGCGATAAAAAAATTCCTTTAATCTCCGTGTTAGGCATTGCAGGAATCGGCAAAACGACTTTAGTGAAACGAGTTGTTGACCTCAACCAAGAACAATTTGATTTCATTGTCTGGAAACCGCTTAAACTTTGCCCTTCTTTCCCCTCTCTTATTCGTGATATTTTAACCCACAGTAACCCATACTACGAGGAAAACGATCATCAGTTAACACAACTCTTTGATCTCTTTCGTCAACAAAGATGTTTAATCGTTCTCGATGACTTACAGGAGATTTTTGTTCCGGGGAAAGGGGCTGGACAATATAAAATGGAGCATAGAGACTATAAAACTTTGTTGACAATGCTAACCCATGTTGAACATCAAAGCAGCCTTATTGTTATCTCCCAAGAACAATGTCCAGAAATGATGGAGTTAGATGAGGAACTGTACCCTATACAGGCTTTAGAATTAGAGGGTTTAGAAAATACAGATATCCTAAAAAACTTGGGCTTAAAGGATCGTCAAAACTGGTGTCAACTCATGGCTTTATATGAAGGCCATCCCATGTATCTCAAAGCCATTGCTCGGGTGATTAATAAAGTTTTCTTGGGTAAAGTTTCTGATTTTTTAGCAGAAAATCGCGTCATTTTGACTGATGAAATGAAAGATCAATTTCGAGATTTATTCCAGCGTTTATCCCCTATTGAACAACAGATTGCTTTAAGATTGACTGAATTTGAACAGCCCATTGACAGGAATCAGTTAAACGCAGAGCTATCCTTACCCTCACCCGATTTGATTAATGGTTTACAGTGTTTACAAAGACGGTATCTGATTAAATCTATCACAACTGACGCTGTTTATTTTGGTTTATCATCAGTTTTTCGAGAATATTTATTAGCTGATGTCCTAAATTAGGTAGGGTCTGAATTGACGTTGTAAGGTCTGGACATGGGCGATCGCAGATTGTCCAAAGGAGCAAAACCACTGGACTCCAACACCTGTATATTGCTCACTCGACCATCCCGGTGGAGATCCTAACTTAAGCGCGTGACCCAAATCCCGCAATTAAGATAAAAACTCAGCCAAGAAACCTAAATTTTCCTCTTCCTCTGGAGTGAATGGATCATCTTCCCAACAAGGCTCTGGGATTAAAATACTCAAAGCATTTTGAATATCTTCATAAATCCCTTCTAAATCCGTCACACTGCCGAAAATCTGATTTAGCGCTTTCCAATCTCGTCGCGTGAGGGGCATTAAATGAGCGCCATAATACTCCTCTTTGTATAACAAACGGTAACGACGGGCTGAATTTCGCCAAGTCGCGGAGGATTGACGGGCTTCAATGCGCGCACTGTAAAGCCGGAGGTCAACCGGAAAGTCACTATCGCGACTGGGAAAAGAGGCAGTCATAATTTAATAGAGCGATACGACGGCGCAACAATCAGAAGCCGATACTGTATTTTAACTTAATTCCGGCGAAGCCCATCGGTTATTCTGCTGAGAGGGGTTAAGCTTTACTTAAATTTGCGGCTTTCATCTGGGCTTCGTAGCTGTTGATTTTGCCGTTGAGTTCCCGAATTCGACGGGATAAAGCGCGGGTGACATTCACCGCAATCTCGGGGGTTTCTTCAATGGCATCAATGAGTTGAAGTTGATTGAGAGTTAAACAATCACAAGCTTCGAGGGTAGTCACAGAAGCAGAACGAGGTTCTGCGTCAAACAGGGCCATTTCGCCGAAAAAAGTCCCTTTCTCCAAAAACGCTAGATCGCGATCGCCTAAATGTACCCGAACCCGTCCTGACACCACAATATATAGTGATCTCCCCTCTTCTCCTTGCTCAAAAATAGTGTGATTATTGGGAAAAGAGAGTTCATCCATTGCCGAGGCCAATTTCACCAAGAACTCATCACGCAATTCTTGGAAAATCGAGACACGACGTAAAAACAACAAGCGTTCAAAGCTACTTAGCATTGTTGATAGCAAAAGTGTTGGATCACAGCAAATATCAGAACTCCCAAGACCTCATCAAGATTCTAGCCCATGTTCGCTAAAAAACAAGCAATGGAGGGAGTTGAGAATTGATAATTGATAATTCATTAAGAACTTAACTCACTCTTGAGACGGTTTACCTGTGCCGCCACGAGGGGGTCAGGATCATCCGTTAAGATGGGCAACAGTTCAATACAAGTCCGAGGACTGGCTTGTTTTAAGTAAATCAGAACCGCCTCCCGGACAAAACTACTGGGATGTTGCAAACAGACTAAGGTGGCATCTTTAGTCACCATCCAACGCTGTTCTCGGGCGAGGTGGAAACAACAAGCGAGAGTCCAATCCGAGAGAAAATGACGTAATTCTAGCAAACGACGGAGGCGATCGCTCGGACTTAAGGGTTCGTAAGGCATTAACTCAGATAAATCCGACAAACTTTGAGCCGTAGAACGACGCTCTAATACCCTTAACAGTAGTTGTTTCTGGGGAACATCTAGGGTGTTATCCAGAATTTCTAGGCCCAAGGCGATACTAATTTCTGAGTCAGAATCCAGATTGAGGATGGCCGCTTGAATGGTACTAAAGGGATAGAGGAGTTTCATGATTAAGAAACACCGATCCAGTACATCTTGTTGAATCCCTTGCAAGGCCCCACGCAGGAGATCCGCCGCTTGTCCCGTGACGAGATCCGGTGCTAAATCGAGTTCTGCGGCACACAGTTGAGCCAATAAGAGCAATTCTTGCTGAATGAGGGTTTCTACCCCACTGCGCCCTAAATGCTCTAAAACAGCCTCAATTCCTTGATCTCCGGGAACTTTAATCAGAATGCGCAATAGATTCCGGCGGGTCATGCCCCAACTATTCATCAAACGTTGGGAGAGGAGAGCGAGGGCTTCCGGGCTGCCGATTTCTGCCATGGCTGTCCAAGCTTGTTGGCGGATAAAATCGGGTTTGCGCAAGTCATCGGCTAACTGGTTGAGTAGGGGGAGGGCTTGATCCCCGAGAGTGACCAGGGAACGCTTGGCGGCGCTGCGGGTGGAACGGTAGTATAAACCGCGAATGAGTGCGCCATAGTAGGGGGTTAATTCTTTGTGGGCGATCGCCTCTAAGAGAACACAACGCACCCGGGGGGACTCATCCTTGAGCAAAATGGGGATAAAATGTTGACTCACTCGGGATGTTACCGGGAGTTCTTCGAGGGCTTGAATGCCAATCATGCGATCGCGCTCTCGTTTAGACGTTAACAAATCTTCCAAAGTTGCGATCGCCTCCTGTTGTTCCCCCACCGTCCCCCGACGCAGAATCAGACCCGCCGCCGTACCCCGCACCATCGAATCCACCCGTTCATTCAGATAAGGCTTCAAACTATGGGTTTCTAACTCCGGTTGCGACAGCCAAATATAGCGCAACGCCAGCGCCAGAACATCTAAATTGGGTTTATGCTCAATCAAGCGCTGCACATGGCTCAAATAGACCACATTAGGGCATTGCAGCATCACCTCCATACTTTGACGCTGCAACACCGGGGACATTTTCACCAAACGCGGGGCTAAAATCTCCCCCGCCCCCTCCAAATCAATCCGCTCCAACAATTGAATACAAGACCGTTGATCCTCCTCATTCCCCTCCTGATCCAAAGACTCAATAATCGCCCGCTTAAAAGCCTTCAAATCCACCGACGAGAAACTAATCCGCCCCTGTTCCGCACTCTGCACCAACAAACTGACATAGCTTTGACGCAAAGACAAAGCACTGAGCGCCCAGATAATGGAAAACAGTACAATTGCCCCGACAAAAATCCCACCTTGGAACTCTCGTCGTAAATCATCCGGTAAATCAGTAAACAGTCGCCCAATAAACCAAACCGCCGTAATAATCGAAACCCCAGTTAACCCCGTACTTAGCGGTTCCGCAATCCCTTGCACTTGGGTTTGAATAGAACTGCGAATTTCCGCCGGAATCGGTTGGAACAAAAACGGCTCAATCCCGGCAATTAGGGTATAGCGCAACAGTTCATCAAAAAACTTGAGGACAATCACCCCAACAAACAGAATCTGGGCGCTGTCCAACTCAAACCCGCCGATTTTGGTCAAGTCTAGAACAATGGTAAAGAAACCCAAAATCGAGAGAGAAACGGGTAAGAACATCGCCGCAATAAACACCCCTAACCGTTCCACAGCCCGACTGGAGACAAACCACTGAGTAATTAACTCACAAATGCCCACAAACCCGGAAAATAGCCCCAAAAACCCAGCAATTTCATCCGTATTAGGATAAGCCCGTTCTAACTCCCCTAAATATTGGAATTCCACCAATAAATACAACACTTCTCCCAAAATAAAGAAAGCAAACAGAGGAATAACATATTTGCGTAAAGACGTATTGGTGCGGCGAGAGGCATAAGTCGGTTGTAAATCATCCAACTCCCGCACCGGAGTATCCGGGAAAAACTGTTTATAACGATTACTGAGGTACAATAGCGCCCCACCCCCCAACAGAATCATCAGAGAAGCGAGGAATAGCACATTTTTCAGCCCAATCAGCCAGAGTAACAGGGGCATGGAAAACCCCGAAATCACATCCCCCAACAACAACCCACTGGCAATAATGGGATAAGCCCGCTTAATTTCCCGAATATTAAATAACTGGTTGGCGGCCACCTGAGAATTCAGATCATTGAGGATTTCTTCCGCATCCATCCACAAGCGCAGAATAAAGACCGTCGCTAGTACAAAAAAACCGTTAATGTTGTCTAATTCTAACCCCAGACGGAAGACAATCAAGGGCATGGACATTAACAGGGCAATAATGACAAAGACTTTTTTCAGGGGGAAATTATTCTGTAGCCAAGAGTACAACACCCCAAGACCAGATCCCATTAACGCGCTGGCCATATAGATCAGGGGTAAACCTTCCGCCCCAAACCCATCGAGGAACAGCGCGATTGTAGTTTGCTCTAACCACAGTAACCCCACAGAGGTCAAAGTGTAGGCAATGAACATAAAGAGGGTTCGTTCCCCTTCTTCAGGACGGAGATTGAGCAGATTCAACAGCTTTGCACCCCAGTCCGTTGGACTTTTGGCAATTTTTAAGGATTTCATAGTCTCTTGTGGAAGGAAAAAGAGAAAAGAAAAAGGCAAAAGCCTAAACAATCACTTCCGCCTTTTGCCTCTTACCTTGTTACTTAAAAAATCATTTTTTCGGAGAAAGTAACATAATCATATTACGCCCTTCCTTTTTTGGAGCCTGTTGAAGTTCTGCAAACTCTTGTAAGTCGTCAGCCATCCGTTTCAGTAAGGCTTCCGCCAGATCCGCGTGTTGACTTTCCCGACCTCGGAAGGTCACAGTGGCCTTGACTTTATCTCCTGCTTTAAGAAAACGCTGGGCGCTGTTTACACGAACTTGGTAGTCGTGTTCTTCAATCTTGTAGCGCATTTTGACTTCCTTCACATCAGCCGTATGCTGCTTTTTGCGAGCTTCCCGGGCTTTTTTCTCTTGCTCAAATTTATATTTGCCGTAGTCCATAATCCGGCAAACGGGGGGGTCGGATTTATCGCTGACTAACACCAGATCCAATTCCCGTTCTTCGGCCAGACGACGCCCCTCTTCCGAGGTGATGACCCCGACTTGGGAGCCATCGGTGTCAATGACTCGAATTTTGGGAAAACGGACTCTTTCGTTAATTTGAGGGACATCCCGGCGGGTTTTCTTTTCTCTCACAGGCGTATGCTTACTGAATTGTGTTCGTTAGCTTAGGGTTAATGGTTTGTACAATCGGAATTGCTGCTATTTTACCCCAAATCTCAGACGACGCATCACTGATGCCGAGAGCCAATGGTTTTCCCCAGCTAGTTTAGGCAAGTTACAACAGGGTCATGTAAAGATTTTTGAACAATCCCCAAGACCCTTAACTCGATTTTGTTCAATCTGTACTCAGGGCATATCCAAAGCAAGGGGTTTCGCGTTATTCTCAAGGATACAGAACTCTGACTTAATATCAAAGGGGGTCGTTCGTTTCAGGTCGTGTTGGGAGAGGAGGTTGCGTGGCATATTGGGTCCGAATTCAGTATGAACGACAAGAGTATATTGTTGATCTCGATCATATTAGTGCTTTTGTTTGCGCCCCCAACGGTCGTCTAACCTTCTGGCTTCCTGAAAGTGCCAGTCCGATTGTGATTAATCATCAGGCGAATCCCGATGATTACTACCGGGTGTTTGACTATGTAACTCAACTGGCGAGCCATTCTTTAAACGGTTCATGGATTCGTTTGTTCTATGACCGCAGCGAGTACATTATTGATTTGAACCGCATTAGCACGTTTTGTTATAGTCCCAATCAAAAAATTACTTTTTGGCTGCCGGATACTTCTATTCCCATCATTCTCACCCAACCGGGAGATCCGGAAGGGTATGAGAAGGTGCGAGATTTTATCTATAAGAAAACTGGGGAAATTTTGTCGTGAATTACCGACTCATCATCCTACGGATAGATGAGCGGCTTCGGGATTCCCAGGGGAATGCTTTCCATCAACAATTTTGAACAAAAAGAGCGACGCACTCCCCCACCTCGCGCCCTCGCAGGTGGGGTGAGCTTCATTCAAAAATTACAATAGGAGGATTCTCGGCTATTCTGCTAAAACACTCGATGTTCTAAGGAGGGCATTTGTCGCCGCACTTGGGCTAAACGGGCCGGGTCAATTTCTGCTACGGCCACACCGGGCTGATCTCCGGCATCGGCTAAAACCATGCCCCACGGGTCGATAATCATGGCGTGACCGTGGGTGTGACGGAGGCCGTAATGATTGCCGGTTTGGGCGGGGGCGATGACGTAGGCGGTGTTTTCAATGGCTCTGGCTTGTAGTAAAACCTGCCAGTGGTCTTTTCCGGTGTAGGCGGTGAAGGCGGCGGGAACAAAGAGGACTTCGGCTCCCTGTTGAGCCAGATAACGGTATAACTCGGGGAAGCGCACGTCATAACAAACGGATAACCCTAATGTGCCGAGGGTGTCTGAATGATACACGGGGGGCAATTCTTTGCCGGCCATCACGGTACTGGATTCTCGGTAGGTGTTGCCGTCGGGGACATTCACATCAAAGAGATGCACTTTATAATAACGGGCTAATTCTTTGCCGTTGGGATCGATTAATAAGGCGGTGTTATAGACTTTCTGGGTGCCTTCGACGAGGATGGGGAAACCTCCCCCGAGAATGGTCACTTGGAAGCGTTGCGCCATCCTGTGGAGGAATTTCTCGGTTTTTTGTGCGATCGCCTCAGCCTGAGTAATTTTATCCTGTTCCTCTCCCATAAAGGCAAAGTTTTCCGGCAAACAGACTAACTCTGCTCCTTGACGGACGGCTAAATCAATCAATTCTTCGGCCTCGATCAAATTCTTCTCTAGATCGGGCTGACTGGTCATTTGAATAGCGGCGGCGAGATAAGACTTCATGCGTGGGTTTTCGCTTAAATCGTGTGGTGGGATCAGATCACCATCATAACTTACGGCGATCGCTTTCAACAGCCTTGAAGTCAGGTTCAATACTAAAGGGCATCTTTTACAGCAATCCGCCTTAAGGGCAAAGACCAACCTCAAGGGGGTTTACTTTGTTCCTCTCTACTGGGTCAGTTTGCCAGAAACGGCTCTATTTCTCCGCTAAAGAAAATTGGCGTTGCTGCGAAATGAAAGGTTGATCGTCTGTAGTGACCTATGAAGCATTCATCACCGCGATTCTTCGAGGGTGAGTAGGTCGTTCCCAGTTTACTAATTAATGTTGTTGTGGGGTATTCATAATTATGGGTAGTATTAGTGAGATTGTTCAACAAGCCCTTAGACAAGGCTATTTAACCATTGAGGCTGAACAAGAACTAAGAATACTATTAGGTCGAAACTGTCCATGTGATGACATGAAGATTTTTTGTCAATTGCAAATGGAAATTATGGAAGGTCGTGTCACCCAAGAAGCGCGAGAAAAGTTAGCTTGCTCGGCTCAGAAATGTTTATAGTTCAAAAGCATTGTAGGTTAGGTAAAATGAAATGTAAACCAACATTTCTTGTTTAATTGCGAGAATATTGTAGGTTGGGTAAAATGAAATGTAAACCAACATTTCTTGTTTAATTGCGAGAATATTGTAGGTTGGGTGAAATGAAATATAACCCAACATTTACGCCTCCCCTTTTTTCGCTAATTGTTGGGTTGCGCTGTCGCTTCACCCAACCTACAAAACGAAAAAACAACAAATTTTCTGTTTGCTGACTACTCATTCATCGTCTTATAAGTCGCCACCGCAGAGGGAGAAATGCGGTTAAGATAGCGGAAAATTGAATACTTTAAGACCGTATCTAAAATAACGGGAAAGGTCGCAATAAATAGAAAGTTAAAATCTCGGCTTTCTGGCAAACCAAAATGATGAGCAAACCCTTCTAGAATTACTTCCCACCCATGAGGAGAGTGGAATCCTACAAACATATCTGTGAACAGAATAATTAAAAACGCTTTCGCGGAATCACTTAAACCATAAATCAACTCATCAATAAACGCTTTTAAATTCGCTACCTCGGCTTGATTAATCAAGAGAATCCAAGTAAACGCCCCCAAAGAACAGAGATCCGCAAAGACATTAGACACAGCATCCGCTCCACGTTCCCGAAACTCCTTGGCTAATTCTTGTGCTTTTTCGGTCACTTGTTCTTCTATCTTTTCCTCAGAAATATCTGGCAGTAACCCAATCATCCGACTAAACTCTAAGCTGCGTTGAAACCGTTCTAGTTCCATAAATGCTTCTTCTTGCTGGTCTTGATTTAAAAATACAATATCCTGTTGATGGGAGAAAAATTGCTGTTGAATAATAGGTTTAACTAAAAAATTTTTGCTCAGTTGATGGGTGAGCAAAGGAATAATAATCAGTAGCAAAATAAATTTAATGGAACTGGCGGTACGATTGCGGGCTTTACGAAATTTGGTAACAACTTCTTCTTCGGATTCCGATGTATTTGGATCAATTTCTCGTTTGATGCGGCTAAATGTGTTTAAAATAGAGCGGGGAACAGCCCCCCGTTTATCCGAGGCACTTTGTAGGTTTGGGGGTTCTTTGGGTGGCTTAATCGCTTTAGGTTGGGGGGGCGAGTTAATTAAGTCTAGGGACTGATTCGAGGAATATTCAGGAAGTTTCACCACAGAAACAGAGATTGTGGGATTGGTTTCCGGGGGGGGATTATACCTTAAAAATATTTCATCAATAAAGTTTAGTTTTTCAATGATAATAGCAGAGTTTTGTGTAATTTCTACTTTATAATAGGGGGAGTTGAGTAGGTCAGGATCATTAATAATGCTGCGAGTAGCTTTAAATTCTGTGAGCCGCAAACGGGCGGTTTTCAGTTGTTTCTGTACTTCTGCTTGACAATAATTAAAAACTCGTTCGGAATGTTCTCCATTCTCTCGGGCGACTTTTTGACCGCCAAAATATTCATCTTCGAGGGTTTTGATGATCCGGGCTGCCCGGTACGCTTGATCTAAAGCGCGGTCAGGTGTGTCATAATACCAGCGTCGGAGGTTACGAATTAGGATTTTTAGGTTCATGGCAGTCAAACAGCCTAAAGTTGCTTGTTAGGAATGAGGGGCAATTGTTATTTTAGCGATGAAGTCTAAGCTTCTTGGTTTTTGAGGATTGATTGAAGATTTGGCCATCATGTCTGACCTAAAACCCCTTTGGATTAGTGGTATTACGCGCAGTGGGAAAACCCAACGTTTGGTACAGGAATTTCGGCGTTGGGTGACTCAACAAGAAGCATGGGCTGGGGCGAAAACGCCGGGGGGGTTGGTGTTGGCGGCCAATGACGATAATCGGCGGGTGTTGGCGGAACAGTTGAGTCAGGCGATCGCAGGACGTTATCCTATTTACTCGAAAACCCCCCTCGGTTTCGTGACGGATGAGGTGGTGTTATTCTGGCCTCTGTTGTTTGAGGAATTACAAATTAAAGCCCAGTTTCCCCTGCGTTTGCGGCCGGAGATGGAACAGACCTTAGCTACCCGTCTCTGGCATCCTAAGTTAGTCCAACAGGACTTAGGGGGGATGTCTGAAGCCCGTTTTGTGCGGGAGACGTTGGATATTTTGCAGTTAGCGTCTGCCAGTGGTATTCCTTACGAAGATATCCCCCAGATGTTGACTCGGGGTTTAGTGGGGGAAGAGTGGAAGTATCAACCCGAGGCCAGTCAGTTACGGGGGGAATTGTTAGAAGAGTGGCGCAAATGGTGTTTAGATCGGGGGTTGTTGAGTTATGGCATTCTCTATGAGTTGTACTGGCGTTATTTATTGCCCCATCCCACCTATGAGCATCATTTAAAACGACGGTATCAGGGGATTTTTGCCGATGATCTCGACGATTATCCGGCGATCGCACGGGATTTCATAGAATCCCTCCTGAATCACGGAGCCTGGGGGGTGTTTACCTATAATCCTCAAGGGCAAGTCCGCTTAGGCCTCAATGCCGATCCTAATTATCTCCTAGGACTCAGCACCCGGTGTCAAGTCAAACAGTTCCCCCCTCCCCCCGGATTAGCCGCCGACTGGGCTGATGCCATGGTCGGGACAGCATTAGGACAGGAAAGTATTCCCCCCCTCCCCCCATCCGTGACCTCCCTACAAACCATCTCGCGGTCAAGTTTACTCGGCCAGACCGCTAATGCGATCGCCCAGGCCGTGGGGGAGAAACAGGTGCAACCCTCAGAGATTGCCGTCATTGCTCCGGGATTAGATGCGATCGCCCGTTACACCCTCATCTCCCTCCTCACCCAGCACGGCATCCCCGTTGAACCCCTCAACGAACAGCGCCCCCTCATTAGTGAACCCTCCATCCGCGCCCTCCTGACCCTCCTCCCCTTCTTTTACCCCCATCTCGGCCATTGGGTAGAACGGGATGGAGTCGCAGAAATGTTAGTCGTCTTAAGTGGAGCAGGCAACCCCGCCCATAGTATAATTGATCCAATAAGAGCCGGCCTATTAGCCGATTACTGTTATTATCCCAATTCCGAACAGCCCCAACTCCGTCCCGCCACCACTTACCCCCGTTGGGATCGTTTAGGGCATCGAGCGCTCAATGCCTATGAAGAAATCCGCCAATGGTTACAGGAAACCCAGCAAAAACAGCCCGGAGTCAAAACCATAATTTTTTTAGATCAAGCCCTGCACCATTTTTTCCTAGATCGAGCATCCCTACCCTTTAGCCAGTTAGCCGCCCTACGGGAATTAATGGAAACCGCTCAACATTTCTGGCAAGTCGAACGGCGTTTACATCAACATGAACCCCTTTCCGGCAATTCCGATGCCATTGCCCGTTTTATCCAACTCCTCCGGCAAGGCACCATTTCCGCCAATCCCTACCCCCTCCGACCTTGGGGCATGACCCAACCTAACGCCGTCACCCTCGCCACCATCTTCCAATACCGTTCCCTCCGTCGTAGTCATCCCTGGCACTTTTGGTTAGATGTCGGGTCAAATTTGTGGGCTAAAAGTGGGTCAGCCGGACTATTTGGCGCACCGATTTTTCTCCGCCATTGGTCCGGCACTCAGTGGTCCCCAGAAGAGGAAGCACAGGCAGACAAAGAGCGTTTAGAACGACTACTGCGCGACCTTCTAGGGCGAGTCGAAAAACATCTCATCCTCTGTCACAGTGACCTCGCCGTTACCGGAACCGAACAAATGGGACCCCTGTTAAGTTTAGTCTATGGGGCAATGGAAAATCCTTAACCGAATGTTGCCCAAAATCTCCCACGTTAGCACCGGAGTAGACGGCTTGAGTCCCCATATTGTAGACTTCAAAAATTCCAGTTACTTTGAGATATGTCCCAATCTTACCCATACCAGCCCATCCTGTTGCGCATCTTGCATGGTGGAATCGCTTTGTTAACAGTTTTAGCCTTAATTTCAGGCTTTTGGGTCTACAACACCTATGACCAACGTTGGGGTCGTTTCGCACTACCCAACCTCAGCGATATTCAGGGAATTCATGGCACGATTGCTCTGACATTACTATTGGTTTTACCGTTTTTTTCCCTTTATAGCTTGCGTCTCGGTTATCGTCGCCTCATACAACAACAATCTTGGAGTCAATTAAAACAGTTTGGCAAGCCAGTTTGGTGGATATCCCTACACCGTTTAATCAATACATTTATGTTGCTAACCCTGACGTTTGCCGTAGTGACAGGTCGCATGATGAAAGAAGAATGGCTTCCGGCTGGAGAAACTGATCGTCCTTGGTATATAGCCCATTTAGTCTCATGGCTTTGTGTCTTTATTGGTCTTACTTTTCACCTCCTACTAGGTGCTAAAGTTGGTGGATTTCCCTTGTTAATATCCATGTTTAACTGGAGCAAGCGAGAAGATGATCAACCTCGTTCTTGGTTAAAGAAGCTTAATCATAAACGCTCCAATGCACTATTAACAATGATTGAGATTATCGTAATTGGTGGAATTATCGCCGCCTTCATTTTACCTGTTTTTAATTTATAATGATCACTCTAATGTTTTAGATACTCTTCAATTAAAACTTTAGTATAACTATTTAAAGGATAGTCTAAAGCCTGCTCAGGACTCACCCAAGCCCACTCCTTAATCTCATCATTCGGCACAATCACATCACTTTCAGAAAAAGCGTAGTAATTCATCATAATAAAATGGGCTTCCTGATGAAATTGGGGGTCTAAAATAGCCTCTTGACATAAAGCAAACCGGATATTTTTCAACTGCAAACCCACTTCCTCTTGAAACTCTCGGATCAAAGCCTCTACTAAGCTTTCCCCCCAGTCTACTTTACCCCCCGGAACTCCCCATGTTCCTCGCCATTTCGTGGTTTTAACGATTAAAACTTGTTGATCGGATTTAACCACTAATGCCCCAACAGTTGTTAAGGGAAACGGTTTTTTCATAATCTTCCTTCGCGAAACTCCATCCCCTTGTGGGTGGGGTTGTTGACGGATTAATACTACTCATATCAACCCTAACCCATTATAACTTAGGGTGTGGTACAATATCGACCTTGAATACAGCGACACCCCAACGACCAAATCTTCCCCTTAATTGGCTTCTGGTAGTTCTTATAAGACAAAAAACTATGACTCAAGATCCCCATCTCGATCCGGAAACGGATCTATCAGTCACTCCTGATCCTACAGCCTATCAATGGCGGTGGCGGGATATTATCTTGGGCTTACAAATGCTATTTGTGGCCTTTGGTGCGTTGGTCTTAGTGCCGATTCTCACGGGATTGGATCCCAATGTGGCTCTTTTTACGGCCGGAGTGGGAACCTTGGTATTTCAACTGGTGACGGGGGGGAAAGTCCCGGTTTTTTTAGCCTCGTCCTTTGCCTTTATTGCACCAATTCAACTGGGGGTTGAACAATATGGCTTACCCCAAACTCTATCAGGATTAATGGCGGCTGGAGGGTTGTATTTAGTCCTCAGTTTGCTGATTTTCTGGCGGGGGCCGGGGTTTTTATTGCGCTTACTGCCTCCTATTGTCACCGGACCAGTGATTATGGTGATTGGTCTGTCTTTGGCTCCCATTGCGGTTAATATGGCCTCTCAGGGGGGCGATCGCTATACGGAAACAATGGCCTTGGGAGTGTCAGGTGCTTCGTTGTTAGCCACTATGATCACAGCCTTATTTGCTCGGGGATGGTTACACCTAGTTCCCATTTTGGTGGGGATTGTCACCGGATATTTAGTGGCTTTACCCTTGGGGATGGTGGATTTTAGCCCCTTGGCTGAGGCCCCTTGGGTGGCGATGCCTCAGTTTACCTTTCCGGTGGTGCATGGGCCGGCGATTTTGTTTATTGTCCCTGTGGCGATCGCACCGGCCATTGAACATTTTGGTGATATCCTAGCCATCGGGGCAGTGGCGAAAAAAGAGTATTTTCGAGATCCCGGAGTCCATCGCACCCTTTTAGGAGATGGTATAGCCACCAGTTTAGCCGCCTTTTTCGGGGGACCGCCCAATACCACCTATTCTGAAGTCACCGGGGCCGTTGCCCTGACGAAAAGCTTTAATCCGGCTATTATGACCTGGGCCGCCTTATGTTCGGTTTTATTGGCCTTTGTGGGCAAATTAGGCGCGTTTTTAAGCACCATTCCCACCCCTGTGATGGGGGGAATTGTGGTGATTCTTTTTGGGACTATTGTGGTGATTGGGATTAATACCTTAGCTCAGTCGGGGCAGGATTTGTTAAAGTCCCGGAATGTGGTGATTATGGCGGTGATTTTAGTCTTAGGGGTTGGGGGATTAGCGGTGAAAACAGGCAATTTCGGCTTAGAAGGAATTGGTTTATCTGCCGTGTTGGGTGTGGTGTTGAATTTATTGATTCCCGAAGGGAATGGGGAATAGGGAACAATTGATAATTGATCATTATTCCCGACTCCCGATTAGACGGTTTACCGTTTACCCGCCCTTTACCCGCCCTTTACCTCCACCCCCTAGGCTAGAGGGGAAATGGTTTAACCTGTCCTCCTCTCCCCTACTTCCCTATGTATTTAGTCCAATCCACCCATTCCCAAACGCCTCACCTCATTTCCCCGGAAGAACGGCGTCTTCACCTCTATCACCGGGGCGATCGCATTATTCTGAACAATCAGGGTCTATGGCAAGTCTACCGGGGTTATGTCCAACTGAGTACCACCCAAATCAGTGGCGAGGAAATCATGTTAGGCTGGGCGCAACCCAACAGTTTTTTTGGTCAAGCCCTCAGTCGCCTCCAAGTCTGTGAAGCCCGGGCCCTCTGTGATGTCTATTTACGCTGGTTTTTCCTGCCCGAAATTGAGCAATCCCCCCACCTCGCTCAACTGGTGCTAAAGCAGTTAATCCAACGCCTCCGCCAAAGTGAAGCCTTACTGACCATTGCCGGACAACGACGGGTAGAAGAGCGTTTATACTATTTCTTAAAACTGCTCAAAGACGAACTCGGAGAAGCCACCCCCGAGGGTGTCACCCTCCCCATTCGTTTAACCCATCAGAACTTTGCCAACGCCCTCGGCACAACCCGCGTCACCATTACTCGACTGATGGGCAAACTACAAAAAGAAGGGCAAATCGGTTTTAATCGCGATCGCCATTTAGTCATCCACCAACCCGAATTTTTCGACAACACCCTGTTTTAACTCAAACCCCAAACGCTACACTATCCTTAAGAAAACTTGTCCCTTTCGCTTAAGGAGTCCTGATTCTGTCTTTAGAAGCCTTATATCTCCCCCCCAGCAGTGGCAATCCCCCCAGCCATCTCCTCATCGCCCTTCATGGCTGGGGAGCCAATGCCCATGACCTCGTTTCCCTCGCCGCCTTCCTCCATCTCCCCCACTATGGGATGTTCTTCCCCAACGCCCCCTATGAACACCCTTACAGCCCCACAGGACGCTCTTGGTACGACCTAGAAGCAGAAGACTACACCGGACTCCCAGAAAGCCGTCAGCAGCTTCTAGACTGGTTACAGGAAACCAGCCAAACCGCCCAAATCCCCCCCTCCCGCATCGTCCTCTGTGGCTTCTCCCAAGGGGGAGCCATGACCTTAGATGTCGGTTTAGCCCTACCCTGTGCCGCCCTTTGTAGCTTAAGCGGCTATCTCCACGCCCCTCCCCAAGCCACCCCACCCCTCCCCCCCGTCTTCATGGCCCACGGTCGTTTAGATCGAGTCGTCCCCATCCAACAAGCCCAACAAGCCCGCACCCTCCTCACCCAACTAGGTGTTAAACTCGACTACCATGAATTCAACATGGCCCACGAAATTCAACACCCAGTCATCCAAGCCCTTCAGCAGTTTTTAGATCGGGAAATTTGAACTCTCCAAAAACCGCACCAACTCCTGTAACTTCGACCAAGCGGCCCCACTGTGGAGGATATCCTTCGCCATCTCAATCCCTCGGCCATGATCTTCCCAAGGCACCACATCCCCCACTTGTAGGGCTAAAGACGCATTGAGTGCCACAACATCCTGCTGGGCCTGGGTCCCCTTCCCTTGAAGTAACTGGCTCAAAATTTGGGTATTGTCCGCCAATTCCCCCCCCTTCAGCCAACTTAACGGCGCATGGGTTAAACCGAGACTATGGGGGTTTAAACTGGTTCTATGGACTGCCCCATCCCGTAACAGGGCAATATCCGTTAAATCCCCTAATCCCGCCTCATCCAGCTTTTCTCGACCATGTAACACCATCGCCTTCCCCACACCCAACTGATTCAAGGCTTCGGCCATTGTCGTGATAAATTGGCTACTAAACACCCCAATCACTTGACCTGTCGGCTGTAACGGATTCACCAACGGTCCCAAAAGATTAAACACTGTCCGCACCTTAAGCGTTTTCCGCAACGGCACAACAGCCTTCATCGCCGGATGCCAGCCGGGGGCAAAAAGGAAAGTAATCCCCACCTCAGACAGCGCCGCTTGTACTTTTTCTGGGTGGGCAGCTAGATGAACCCCTAAGCCTTCGAGAACATCCGCCGATCCTACTTTACTCGAAGCCGAACGGTTGCCATGTTTCGCCACCTTCACCCCAGCCGCCGCACAGACAAAGGCCACCGCCGTGGAAATGTTAAAGGTTTGCGCCCCATCTCCCCCCGTGCCGCAGGTATCAATTACCGGAGTCTCATAGTTCAAGGTCCCTTGTTGTAAGGATTGGGATTTGAGGACTTCGGCCATCCCGGCTAATTCGGAAGCTGAAACCCCTTTCATTTGCAGAGCGGCTAAAATAGCCCCAGAGAGAACAGGGGGAATGGCTTCCTCTAGCCATCCGGTCATCAGTTGGGCGGCTTGATCTTGACTGAGAGATTGCCCATCTAGGAGTTGTTGCAGTAGACTTGACCAGTCGGTGGATGAGAGTTGTTCTGATGTCATGGTGGTTTATATTGAGATTTCCTTTCTCACCCTACTACAATCAATTCTCAAAATTCTAGACCTTGATGTTTGATGATCTACTCTGGGATGAACTGAGTGGGTCAAACTGTTACTTTTCCCAACGGATTATTCGATCAGGATGTCTCATTGATTCCCGACTAATCATTGCTCTGATGTAGCTTTTGCCATTTTTTTTTCAATTTTAAACTTATGAATCTTAACTATTTTGATAGTCTGAGAGACGAGATATTTCAAGCCGTTGATGGGTATGATGCTAGCAGTAATCCTGTATTTCATCAAACCCTACAAGATAATTTTCCCGGCAGTTTGCCCATGAAAGATTATATTAATCAAACCCACATTAAACTCAAAAACTATGGGTTTGATACAGGGAAAACTATCGGCATGGTAGCAATTTGTCGGGATGAAATTACCGATATTTTAATGGATGAAGTTATTAAATATTGGGGGAAAACTTTTAATTGTTGCAGTTTGGCGGGCTTTGTTATGATGGGAAAAACAGGGTTAGCGGCGGCAACAGATCATACGCCCATTGTTGACGGAATTCGCCGTTTTACTTTTTATGCTATGCCCCATATTGCCATTTCTAAAAATGGAGAAATTGGCAAGGTTTATCGTTCGGGAATTGATAAAGCATCCCATGCTTGTGGGGCATTGGAAGCTATTGTTAAAGAGTTACAAGGGGGGTCTTTGCAATTAATGATGGATATGCAGGATATTGAGCAATCTATTATTCGTCAAAAAATTATTTCTGCTTTGCAATATGGGGAAAAACCGAATCTCATTGAAATGACGAAGTTAGCCAGTCGGCTGATTTCAGAGGATGTGAAACAGTTATTAAGTTCGGTGGATAGTTCGGTGTTTAATTATGCGGTAATGACAGGGATTCAGATTCATGGTCCCTTAGATACCCATTGGATTTACCCTCAAGATTTCTATGTGGTGGGTGCTAATTTACCGGGAGGTCAGGAATGTTTAGCTTTATAGTGTTTCCAAATCATTTCTTTTCCCCAACAGCCAATAGGTCATCATTTCCCCGCGTCCTTTAACTTCGACAGTCCCCCGTTGTTCAAATTGATATTGATGTTTTAACTGTTGATAAAGGGTGTCCGTCACTTGTATTTTACCCGGTTCTCCCGAGGATTCCATGCGGGAGGCAATATTAACGGCATCTCCCCAAAGGTCGTAGATGAATTTTTTCACCCCGATGACTCCAGCAACGACGGGACCGCTATTGATGCCGATGCGGATTTGTAGGGATTCGTAGGGGGTGGAGAGTTGGGCGATCGCATTTTGCATCTCCAGCGCCATCTCAGCCACTGCCTGGGCGTGATCTGGTCGCGGTGTGGGGAGTCCTCCCACCACCATATAAGCATCGCCGATGGTTTTAATTTTCTCTAGGCCATATTGTTCACTGAGACTGTCAAAGCGAGAAAAGAGTTCATTCAGTAAATTTACCAGTTCAATGGGTTTAATCTGATAAGCAAGTTCCGTAAAACCGACTAAATCGGCAAAGAGGATGGTCACGTCATTGTAGGATTCTGCGATCGCCCCTGTATTGGTTTTTAATTGTTGGGCAATCCGACCCGGCAAGATATTCAACAACAACTTTTCCGATTGTTCCTGACTCTTTTTCAAGGCTAGATCAGTAATCTGCCGTTCTAGTTCTGCCCCCGCTCTCGCCGCAAAAATCCGTAACACTAACTCCCGAATGGGATCATCCTGCATGGGGTAAATATCTAACACTGCAATATGACCAATCACCTCCCCCCGAGAATCAATTAACGGTACCCCGGTATAACTTCTCGCTTCTAGGGTGGTCAAGTCCTCATCCTCGGGAAAACAAGCAATGACATGATCGGGGTAGCAAGTGGATTGTCCTTGCTGAATTACCTCTTGACAAGGAGTGCCTACGAGGTCATATTCTACATTCTCTACAAAATTTTCATGATGCCAAAAGGCCAAGGTTTGTACACGAGTTTTGTTAGCATCGAGACATTTCGTAATAAATGTATAACGCACTTTCAGAATTTCGGCTAGGTAACGGACACAGGATTGAAAAAACTCAGTTCCCGTCTTAGCTGCCGTTCCTTCCACAATTAAGCTAAGGGCTGCTTCCCGTTTCTTTTGCTCACTAATATCCCGAATCACACAGAGGGCTTTTTCCTGAGAAATGGCACAAAAGGATGTAAATAAATTTAACTTAATTTTTCCATAAACCACTGAACATTCGACATCATAACTGCTTTGGTGTTCTAACACTTTTTCTAAGGTAGATAAAATATCTAACTCATTACAATTAGGCAAAATATCTAAAATATTTGCTCCGCTTTTAGCCACGTCTTTTAAGCGTATTAAATCACTATTTGGAGTAGCTACTTTTTGACAATTGCCTTGGCGATCTAGAATTAACACTAATTCATTCATCGCGTTAAATAATGCCTGATTTTCTCGCTCAGATTGTTCTAGAGATGCTTGAGTTTGCCGTAAATCATTAATCGTAGCTTCCAGTTCTGTATTACGAACTTCCAGATTTTTCTGAAGACCTTTAATCATCAGTTGAGACTGGACTCGTGCTAGGACTTCATCCAGTTGAAAAGGCTTGGTAATATAATCTACACCCCCTACAGCAAAGGCTTTTATTTTGTCTTCTGTACTATTCCCCGCGCTTAAAAAAATAATCGGAATAGAACGATATCGCGGGTCTTGTTTTAAGCTCTCACAGACCTCATAGCCCCCCATTTCAGGCATATTAATATCGAGAAGGACTAAATCTGGGGGACTAAACTCAATAGCCGTCAAGGCTGACTTCCCATTAATAGCCTTTCGCACTTGATAGTTGTTGCGAGCTAAAAATTCTGATAAAAAGCGGATATTTTCCACCTTATCATCGACAATTAAGATATCGGCTAGTTTTTCTGAATTTGGCATATTTCTAAGAATTACGCTTTTTCGGGTTTCAGCAATAGGATAATTTCGTAAAACTCATAGCCCTCGACTAATTGTTTTAAATATTCCTGCAAGTCCATATAAGTTTCAGGAATTTGATTGAGCAATTCGAGACAAAGATGATCATTGCCCTGGGCAGCGGCTGCATAAAGTTCTTCCTGCCAAGGGGTAGGCATGACCTGAATATCTACCCCCTGAGACACTGGCGCTAATTCTGGGGTTGGTGTCGAGGAGGGTGGATCAATATCCCGGTAGGAATATTGCACACCTAAATGATGCGCTAAGACTTCTAATATTTCTTCTCGACGGAAGGGTTTGCCCACAAAACTATCGCACCCCGCTTGTAAACATTCCTGTTGCTGTTCAGCAAAAGCACTGGCTGTAATAGCCACAATAAACGGGAGGGGAGGGGAAGACTGTTGTTTAATCAAACGAGTGGTTTCATAACCATTTAACTCCGGCATATACATATCCATGAAGATCAAATCGGGGTGCCAGGTTTGCCAAAGGGCGATCGCCTCTTGACCATTTTCCGCCTCCTTCACCTCAAACCCCAAGTCGAGGAGGAGTGTTGTTAACAGCAAACGATTCACCGGATGATCTTCCACCACCAGCAAGCGATAGGAGGGCTGATTAGGGGCTAAACGGAGGGCGTGGGTAAATTGGGAGGCGGAGGAGGTTGTCGCCGCTTCTAAGCAGGGAATCACCTCAATGGAGAAGGCAAAACAACTGCCCTGTCCCACCACACTTTCCACGGTAATCTCCCCCCCCATTAACTGCACAAACTGCTGAGAAATGCGCAGTCCTAAACCTGTCCCCTCTTGGGACTGTTTCCCGGTGCGGGTTTGGGAGAAGGCTTGGAAGAGGGTATTTAGCTCCTCGGGGGCAATACCTAGACCAGTATCCTCAACGCGGAACTGCACCTTCACGGGCTGTTCAGAATCTATTGCTGTCTCTGGGGTGTCTTCTAAGAAAACTCGTAAACAAATACCACCCGCTTGAGTAAATTTAAGGGCGTTGCCTAATAAATTTAATAAGACTTGACGCAGTTTATTCGCGTCTCCTTGGACGACTTGGGGAACATCAGATGCGATATAAAAATGGAAAGAGAGTCCTTTAGAATGGGCTTTGAGTCGCAACATTGACTCTAGATTATAAATCAGTTCATGGAGTTTAAATTCTGCCGTTTCTAAGGTAATACGTCCCGCCTCAATTTTGGACATTTCCAGTACATCATTAATCAGTTGCAGTAAGTGTTCTCCACTTTGATTAATAATGCGAACATATTCTTGATAGGTGGAACTAAGACGGCATTCTCCTTGCTCAAACTTGGCTTCTTGCTGCATCAACTGAGTAAAGCCTAAAATGGCGTTCAGAGGCGTTCGCAGTTCATGGCTCATATTCGCTAAAAACTGACTTTTAGCCCGGTTTGCCTGTTCAGCAGCTTCTTTGGCTTCTTGGAGTTCGGCAGCTTGTTTTTGAGTTTGGCTGAATAGTTGGACTTGATGGACGGTAATGCCTAATTTATTGCTAATTTGGGTGACAATTTGCTCTTCTGCCCTTTGCCAATCCCGGGGAGATTTATTTTCATAAACGGCGACTAATCCCCAGAGTTGTTGTTGACAGAAAATGGGAGCTATGACATAGGCACGGGCTTGAATGGTTTCGAGCAGTTCTAAGTAACAATCATTAAAGCCCGCTTGATAGATATCGGGGACAGAACAGTAAGTATCTCGTTGGCGATATTTGCCCCCAGCTTGGCTTTGTAAATAGGTATCTTCTAGGGTGAGGTTGCTAAAATTGAACTGGGTAGCTCCACAATCGGGGTTTCCGGTGACGGTTTGGGTGAGTTGGGGGAGGTTGAGATCGGGATCTCCCAAGGACTTCCAACCTGAAGCAACTGATTCACAGAGGACGGTGCCACTCCAGTCGGGATTGAAGCGATAAATGAGGACGCGATCGCATTCCAGAGCATCTCGGAGTTCGGCGGTGGTAGTGGTCAAGATAGCGTTTAAGTCCAGACTTTGCCGCATACGCAGGGTAATCCAGTTAATCGCTTTTTCCCGTTGGGCAATTAAACGGATAGCTTTCTCGGCACTGCGACGTTCCTGGACTTCCACTTCTAACACCGCGTTGGCTTTCACCAGTTCTGCGGTGCGTTCTTGCACCCGCAATTCTAACTGTTCATAAGCCCGTTTTTTGTCCTCCTCTGCCCATTTACGTTGTAATTCTGTCGCCGCACGATTGGCAAAAATCTGCACAATAGCTTGTTCATTTTCATCCAGCACTAAAGGGTCTGTGCTAACAATGGCCAAATTGCCGATCACTTGCTGGTCATTATTAAATAAAGGAACACCAAAATAAGCCGCCGCCCCAATCTCTTGAATCAAAGGACTTCGAGCAAACATTTCCCTAACCCCTTGGGGATAGTAACAGGTTTCTTGACGGCGTAAAACTTGTTCGCAAGGTGTATCAGCAATGGGATAGCTAAAGTTAGTTACAGGATGATCACTCGCCCAAAAAGCAATACTTTCCAAGTTTTTATGTTGCTCATCTGCCCATTCAGAAATCAGCACATAGGGAACCTTAAGCGCTTTGGCTAAATTTTCTGCTAACGCCCAGAAAAAACCCTGTCCCATTGCCGTCGCTGTACTGAATACTACTGTCTTGAGGGTGGCCTCAGTCCTTTGTCGTTGGGCAATTTGCCGCTCTAACTCCTGATTAACTTGTTCCAATTGTTCCGGGGTACGGAGGGCTAAAAATTGGGGAAGTAATTCCACCAAACGCAGGGCAGTATAACAGGAAACTAGGGCAGTAATCGCCCGTTCTACCCCCGATAACCAATAATCAGGATGCCACAGCGTCCAAATATCTAATAAATGCCCCACCCCACAGAGGATAATAAATGCCCCGAACATGGCGAAGACACTAGAAAAGGCAATATCCCGCCGTTTGTGAATAAAGTAAATCAACATGGCGGGAATGGAGAAATAAGCAACCGCAATTAAGGCATCACTCACCACATGGAGAGTGACTAAAGACCGTTGCCAGAGAAAACAATGACCATGGGGAATATATAATAGCCTGTAAAAATGAGGGTCTAAAAAGGTCGTCAGTGAAGTCAACACAGTTTACTACTCCTGAAATGGGGCTTCGGTTTAATGGCTGAGATAATCTAAAAAATTTCCGTTATTTCTTTATGGTGACATCCGATGGTTAGAATGACCATCCCAGATGGAACATTAGACTGGAATGTTATACCTTCCCATTGGACTGAGTAGCCGAATAAGATTAAACTTTACTTATTAATTTTTTGAGCGAACATTTAATATTCAAAATTACATTAAGAATTATTGCAAAAAATAGTCCCTTTTTTGCCCCCCCTCTTGACGGAATATCAAGGGTTTTGGTAGGCTTGACAAGATGAAAAATCCAAAGGTGTTTTATGCCCTTTGGGAAAAAAAATAAAGCAATTCTAAAAAATAACCGCTACACCCCCGATTCTTTCATACTCAAATCCCCCTCAACTCCCCACTTTGCCCAAATGATGTAGAAATATTAATTCGTTCCGATACCCAATTTTAGCGACCAACAGCAAGCCAGTACATTTGATTGCATTGACAAAAATGGCGTACTATGTATTCAAAACGAATTGAGGCTAACTTTAGCTTTGAAACTTCATTGGTGGATAGTGGTATGACACCTAATCCTAAAAACTGTTAAGTTTTCCCCTTAACCTGCTATCTTCCCTCGACACTTAGCTCCAAAAAATGTCATCATCAATCCAGAAACAACTCAATCAAGTTGGGGATCCACTCCAGCTTGCTGAGGAGTCATATTCAGGCTTTTTTTCAGCAGCATCTGCCCATGTCTCGGCTTTCTCTAGCACTCCTCCTGAGTTAGCCGCTTTTTCACTCATTCAAGGAACACAACTATGACTGAAGCTTTAGCGAATTCATCTCCCTTACAAACCCTAGAAATTCCCTTAGAGCGAGATATTTTTTTACGCACCTTAATCCGGGAACTCGCTGGCACATTACAAAATGTGGTGGGTTTAGAAGAAGCCTCGGGCTTTATTAGTGTTGTAGGTCAGGCAATGGGTCGAGCCATTGATGAGGACTATAAATCAGCCCTCCAAGTGTCTAAACTCTCCCGTGAGCAAGTGACCCAAGTCTTATTAGACCTCAAACGACGGATTCAGGGTGATTTTTATGTCATCGAAGAAAGCGACGAAAAAATTGTCTTTGGTAATCGAGTTTGTCCCTTTGCCGACAAAGTATTAGATCGTCCTTCCATGTGTATGATGACCTCCAATGTTTTTGGCTCCATTGCGGCGGATAATCTTGGCTATGCCAAAGTGGAATTACAAGAAACCATTGCTCAAGGTCATGATGGCTGCCGAGTGGTAGTTTATCTTCAACTGACAGACGAGGCAGAAGATGCAGAAGGTCGGGAGTATTTTGGCGCGTAAAAACCATGACACCTGAACAGTTCCTAGACTTTGCCCGTGTTTTACCAGAACCCCTGTTGTTAGTCTCCATACAGGGGGAAATTCTCAATCTCAATCAAGGGAGTGCTAAATTACTCCAACGGAATCGGAAAGAATTACGAGGGTTACACTTGTTTGACTTGGTAGAAGAGACTGGGGAGCAGGTGCAAAATTATCTGCAAACCTGCGGCAGAAGTCGGCAACTGGTACTGGGGTCTTTAACCTTTGCATTACCTAACGGGGAGTCTCTCTTGTGTCGTGGAGAAGGGGGCGTTTTACAACCTGCTTCTGGGGACTCTCCCGCCTTAATTTTATTGCGTTTAGAAAAACGGGCTGCTGCGAATTTAGATTTTGCTGTTTTAAATCGAAAAATTGATGAACTCAGCCAAGAAATTCGCCGTCGCCAACAAATAGAGTCCCAACTGGTGGAAAAAAATCAACAACTTACGGATACGTTAGAGCAACTGAAAACCACCCAGTTTAAGCTGATTCAAACGGAAAAAATGTCTAGCTTGGGGCAGTTAGTGGCGGGAATTTCCCATGAGATTAATAATCCTGTGAGCTTTATTCTTGGCAATTTATCCCATGCAGAGGAATATGTGCAGAACTTAGTCCAGTTAGTCCGCTTTTATGAACAAGAATATCCTCATCCCGCTGCTAATATTGAAGCGTATAAACAAGAGATTGATCTCGATTTTATCTTAAAAGATTTAGATAGTTTACTGGGGTCAATGCGGATGGGAACTCAGCGTATTTTAGAAATTGTGAAATCTCTCCGTAACTTCTCCCGTTTGGATCAATCCGATGTGAAGCGGGTGGATATTCATGAAGGGATTGAAAGCACTCTGGTTATTCTGCGCAATCGTTTACAAACTTCTTTACGAGGAGCAGCCATTGAGGTGATTCGGGACTATGGGGATTTACCGTTAATTCACTGTTATCCCGGTCAACTCAATCAAGTGTTTATGAATTTGATTAGTAATGGGATTGATGCGTTGATTGAAGCGGATCTTGAACGCAATAGCGAGGAGATAGAACAGTATCCCGCTCAACTTTGTATCTCTACCCAACAGATAGAGGGTGAGCAGATTAGGATCACGATTAAAGATAATGGGCTGGGCATTTGCGACAAGGTGTGTCCCCATATTTTTGATCCATTTTTTACCACAAAACCTGTGGGAAAAGGAACAGGATTAGGACTTTCGATTAGTTATAAAATCATTACAGACCTCCATCAAGGTCAGTTGGTGTGTCATTCTGTTCCGGGTAAAGGTTCAGAATTCCGGGTGGAAATTCCGATCGAGCAACGGGTTTCTAAGGCTCAAGGCCAATCTGTGCAGAGGGTGAATGATGTGTATTTAGTGAGTTAAGTGAAGTTCTCCCCCGCTAACCCTTCGGGTATAACGGGCGACCCCTGCTGACTTTAGGTTGGAAACGGATTAAGGATGGTGGGTCAGGATTGCGACAATCTTGACCAGTTAGGCTGTTTCTCCTCTTGTCAAGGTCAGGGAATAGGCAATAATCAACAATTATCAATCCCCACATTTTACTGGTTACTGATTACTGTTTTGTTGGGGACGGGGAGAAGGATGGAGAAGGTCGTCCCGTGACCGGGTTTAGAGTTAAAGATCAGTTGTCCTTGATGTTTTTCCACGATAATTTGATAGCTGATAAATAATCCCATCCCTGTCCCTTGTCCAATGGGTTTGGTGGTAAAGAAGGGGTCAAAAATTTGATTTTGTAGGGTTGAGGGAATCCCCAAACCGTTGTCTGTGATGGCAATTAAAACCTTTCGCTGGGGGGTGAATTCTGTGGTAATTTCGAGGGTGGGATGGTTGGGTTGAGCTTGGGCGATCGCATCAATGGCATTATTAAGCAAATTCATGAACACCTGATTGAGTTGTCCGGGATGACATTCCACCCAAGGTAACTCCCCGTAGTGGCGGATAATCTCAATGTTGTGCTGTTCGAGACGGTTTTGTAATATCACCAGGGTACTTTCTAACCCTTGGTGAATATCCACCGCTTTCTGTTCCGCTTCATCCAGTCGGGAGAAGTTGCGCAGACTCTGCACGATGCGATGGATGCGTTCTGTTCCCTGTCGCATGGATGCAAGGACTTGGGGACAATCTTCCTTGAGATAGTCTAGGTCAATTTCGTGAATGTAGTCCTGAATATCTGGGGTAGCCGTGGGGAAAGCGGTGTGGTAGTCGTTGACCAGTTGTAAGAGGTCTTGTAGGTACTGGTTGACGTAGGGCAGGTTACTGTAGATAAAGCCGACGGAGTTGTTAATTTCGTGGGCAATGCCAGAGACTAATTGCCCTAAGGAGGACATTTTTTCTGTGTGAATCAGTTGGGCTTGGGTGGCTTGGAGTTGATTGAGGGTGTTTTGCAGAACTTTAATGGTTTGTTCGAGGCGATCGCTTTGTTCGAGAGTCGCTTGTTCAGAAATGTCTAGAAGTTCCGTCAGGGTGTTAACCTGAGAGCGCAAGCGGGTAATTAATTGTCGGCGGCCTCCGGTGGCCAAGCTTTTGAAATCAAACAGATCCTCAGATTCTGTTGTTTGGAAAACCGTCCCCCGATCAAAGGGTAAAATAGCCACTTTGATATTTAAAGCCAAAGGGCGGAATAATTCCAACATTTCCCCGGCTAGGGTGTTTCGTAGTCCCAAGAGGGTGACGAAACAACTCCCCGAAGGTAAAACCCCCCACAGGCCTACAATAGTTTGAACATTAAGAGTTTGAACATCAAGCATTTTCCCCCCAGAACATCCAGCCGAGGCGATCGCCTTTAAGCTATCTTGCCCCAGTTGAAACACCGGATTATATTGGGGAGAGAGGGCATGGGATTCAGTGATTTCTGAACCTAAAAAGAGATGACGGGGTAACTGGGCCTCTTCTAACAGGATAAACCAAGGGGAAGCCGAGGCAGAATCCGGATGGAGAGCGATCGCCTTTTTCCCCCCATTCCCTAAGCGTTGGGTACTAGAGAGTAAGAGCAAACAAGGGGTATTACTGCGTAGCGTTAAGGTAGAAACCCCACCCCTACCCGCCCCTAATTCTTGGCTTTCTAAAGCCCTTTGTAACTCCGGGGTTAAATCACCATAGAGATGAGTTTTCCAAAACTGCACCCATTCACAAACCGAGGAGTGATCTTGGGAGACGCCCAAATTCAACGCCAGACAATCTACTAAAGCTTGACTGACTTCCTCCATGCTATCCACTCCTCCCCCGCACTGGCGCAGAGCAAGGCCCAAGGTGGACATATCCCGCAATGAAAATGAAAACAGTTCAGACAACAGTCACCTCTCCAACGGCAAAATTAGGTTTAAAGAGTCACAAACATTGAGCAATTTCCTGCCGCTAGTTTTATCCTAAGTCGGATTTAGGGGGGGAATACTGACTCAGGCACATATCTTAATCAAACTAATTGCTGACACATTGAATATTCAGATCGGGAACTTGAGCTTGTAGAACCTTACAGGTACTAAATCCCACAATGCCATCGGGTAATAAATTATTGCGAATTTGGAATTGTTTGACCGCTATTTCTGTGCGGGGGCCAAAATAACCGTCGATTTCATCATCATAAAACCCCAGAATAGTTAACGCTCGTTGAATCAGTTCCACTTGAGACGTGCGATCGCCTCGTCTTACTAAAATCCCCTGTCGTCTCAGTTCATCCCCCATCGGACGACGGAAATCAGTTCCCCCCACAGAAGACGATCTTCTCGGAGAAGGAGAAAGTGCCGAGTCAGCCCTTGGGGGGGGAGTTCTCGTCGGAGTCGCCCTTTCTCCAAGGGAGGGAGTGGGGGGAGGAGTCCTCCTAGGGGATTCAGATTCTGTCCTTGTAGCCCCTAGAGTCCCATCATCACTCGATGCAGTCGATGGGGTACCCAGAGGAGCAGAAACCGCCCCATTGGATGGGGTGGTGGGGGCTTGGGTCACAGGAGAGGGAGATTCTGTCGCCTCCTCCGTTTCCTCTACTACAATCTCCTCATCCTCCTGCGATGCCTCCTCAATTTCAGGCTCAGGGGTCGTTTCTTCCGCCTCTAAGGGGGAAGAATCTACCTCTTGGACTGTTCCACCCTCCAACCCATTAGACTCCTCAGCGACCCGAGAAGCCCCTTCTAATAAATCCGTCGTAATTTGAACCGTTAAAATAATCGGTAAAGCAATCCCAATTAACAACGTAGTGACAATACCAAAGCGTAATTCTCGCACTTGACGCTTTAACAAGAGGAAGACCATCAAGAGCAACATCAATAGGGAGAGGAGGATCATCCCGCCGTAATTTTCGAGGATGGTATGGGGTGCAACTTCCGGTCTGTACTGAGGTTCTAAGGCTTCTTCTAGGGTGTTTTGAGCCATAAGGGGGGCAAAACGATCATGACCCAACGCCGGGCCAACAGAGGAAGGATTAGAGGGGAAATTGTGCGGTTGCATCCACTTGCGCTACTGTGATGTGATATTCAGAACCAGACTACATATTATCAGGAATCGCCATTGGGAAAGATGTTCCTCTACCTCTCTAAATTACTACCTATTTTCATTTACCCCATCGGCTTAACCTGTGTTTTATTGGTGGTGGCCTTTGTTTTAGGCTGGCGACAATCCCGTTGGACTCCCCTGCCTTTAGCGCTAGCCTTTCTCCTGTTAATGATATCGGGCAATGGTTGGGTGAACTCCCGTTTAGTGAGTCATTTAGAGTGGCAACATATTCCCCCGGCCGAACTGCCTCAAGCCGATGCCATTGTGGTGTTAGGGGGGGCCCTTAAACCGAAACTGCCCCCTCGACCGATGATTAATTTGAGTGACAAAGGCGATCGCGTTATCTATGCCGCCCAACTTTACCGAGACGGCAAAGCCCCCCTCATTATTGCCTCTGGGGGGCGGATTGATTGGTTAGGTCAACTCCCCCCAGAATCCGAAGACACAGCCCAATTTTTACAAATGTTAGGCGTTCCCCCCGAGGCCATCATCCAAGAATCTCGTTCCCTCAATACCCACCAGAACGCCATCTTTACCCGAGAAATCCTCATTGAACGAGGTCTTAAACGGATTTTATTAGTCACCTCCGCCCTCCATATGCCCCGTTCCTACTTAATATTCCAACGACAAGGCATAGAAACCATCCCCGCCCCGACAGATTTTCTCGCCACCTTCCCCACAGGGGATTCTAGTCCAGTGAGTTTCGGGACCCATCTCCTCAGTTTTCTCCCCGACACCGGGCGCGTCGCCACCACCACAGAAGCCTTGAAAGAGTATATTGGGCTATTGGTCTATCGGTTAAGAGGGTGGTTATAGGGAATTAATAATCATTAATCATTCATTAATAATTATTCCCGACTCCCGATTTGGCGCCCAAGCGCAACGACAAACCTGATGATTATTCGCGACTCATGACCTTCTCCCAGCTTTCCCCACTTCCCCCATTGAGATAGGATGAAGAATGGAACGTTAAAGCGGCCAGAACCCGCAATCAATCAAGATTTAGTATGACTACTCATGTTGATGGCATCGCGCCCCACGGCGGACATCTTATCAATCGCCTAGCTTCAGAAGCAGAACGACAGGAATTTTTAGCCCAAGGGGATCAACTGCCCCGCGTCCAATTGGATGAACGCGCCATTTCTGACCTACAAATGATTGCCATTGGGGGATTTAGTCCCTTAATGGGCTTCATGGAACAGGCCGACTATGAGCAAGTCGTTACAGAAATGCGCTTAGTCAATGGTACCGTCTGGTCAATCCCCATCACCCTTTCCGTCAGTCAAGAACAAGCCGATCCCATAAAAGAAGGGAATTGGGTGCGTTTAGATGATGCAGAAGGTCGTTTTATTGGGGTGTTGGAACTCACCCAGAAATACCACTACAACAAAGCCCATGAAGTCTTAAATGTCTACGGCACCGATGACATTAAACATCCGGGGGTTAAGGTGGTGTATGACCAAGGTGCGGTCAATTTAGCCGGCCCGGTGTGGTTGCTGCAACGAGATCCTCACCCTCTCTTCCCTCAATATCAAATTGATCCCCTTTTCTCTCGCGCTAAGTTTAAAGAATTAGGCTGGCAAACTATTGTAGGGTTTCAAACTCGCAACCCCATCCACCGCGCCCATGAGTATATTCAAAAATGCGCTCTAGAAACCGTGGATGGGTTGTTTTTACATCCCCTCGTCGGCGCAACTAAGAGCGATGATATTCCGGCGGATGTGCGGATGCGTTGCTATGAGATCATGCTAGAGCATTATTTCCCCCAAGACCGGGTAATGTTAGCCATTAATCCCTCAGCCATGCGCTATGCTGGCCCTCGGGAGGCGATTTTCCACGCCCTGATTCGGAAAAATTACGGCTGTACCCATTTTATTGTGGGACGAGATCATGCAGGTGTGGGGGACTATTACGGCACTTACGACGCTCAGAAGATTTTCGATCAGTTTGAACCCCAAGAGTTGGGGATTCAACCCATGAAGTTTGAACACGCTTTTTATTGCACCCGGACGCAACAAATGGCGACGACGAAAACCAGTCCGAGTAAGCTAGAGGAACGGATTCATCTATCGGGGACGAAGGTGCGGGAAATGTTACGACGGGGTGAGTTACCCCCTCCTCAATTCTCTCGTCCTGAAGTGGCGGCCGAGTTGGCCAAGGCGATGCAAGTCCCTGTTGCTTAAAATGGAAAGGAGGGGTTAAGGGGAAGGTGGTTAGTCCCTTTCCCCTCAACAACTAGAGTAAAAACCTGATACCCTGATAGGGTCGATGGATAGCGGACAAGGGCTATGGGATTGGATCGACGGACATTTTTACAAGGTTTGGGTTTAGGTCTGCTGACTTGGGGCGGACAGTGGATGGTTAGTCCCAAGGCCAAGGCTTTCCCTTTGGGTAATGCTTATGCTCAAGGTTTGGCAACTCCTACAGGGCGTAAGTTGGCGTTGTTGGTGGGGATTGATCAATATCCCTATAAGTCCCCGTTGCAGGGTTGTGGGACCGATGTTGCTCTACAACGGGAGTTATTAGTTCACCGCTTTGGCTTCCAACGGGGGGATATTGTCTCGTTGCTGAATCAGGAGGCAACGCGGGAAAATATCGAATCGGCTTTTTCAGAACACCTGATCCAACAAGCGAAGGAGGGGGATCGGGTGGTGTTTCATTTTAGTGGCTATGGCAGTCAGGTGCGCTTGCCGGGGACGACGGAAGAGGGGGAACTGTTGGTGCGGAGTTTGGTTCCGGCCGATGGGGTGATTGCCACGAAGGGGGAACCGGCGGTTAATGATTTGTTAGAGGAAACCTTGATTTTGTTGGCGCGATCGCTTTCCACTCGTCATGTCACCTTGGTGTTAGATACCAGTTATGCCAGCAATGGGCCAGAATTGCGGGGGAATTTGCGATCGCGCTCCAGCCCCAGTGAACCCGCCAAACGCCCCAGCCCGGAGGAATTAGCCTTTCAAGAACAGTTACGCCTTCTCCGTTCGGCCGGTCGCTCGGCCACCCCCCTCAATTGGGGAAAGTCCAGCTTTCCGGGCTTTATCCTGACAGCCGCCGCTCACGATCAACCGGCCTTGGAGAGTCAATGGAATGGCTTTAGTGCAGGTTTATTTACCTATGCCTTAACCCAATATCTCTGGGAAAGTACCCCCCCTAGCACGCTCTATATTAGCCTCACCCGAGCCACAGAAACCCTACGCCCCCTAACCACCCAGCAGCCCCAAGGCATTGGTACCTTTTCCGGCAATCCGCCCTTAGTCTATGACTTACCCCTTCAGCCCACTTTCGGGGCTGAGGGGGCAATTATCGCCATTGATGAAGAACAGAATATGGTGCAATTAACCCTCGGGGGGTTGCCTGCTGGGGTGTTAGATGTCTGTGGGAATTCCCGCTTTTGGGTGGTGGAGGGTGAGATTACCCCAGAAACCCCCCAAGTTCAAATCCGGTCCCGTAATGGGTTAAAAGCGAAAGCGAAGGGGGTAGACAGCCCCGCTACGGCCTTGAAAGTGGGGCAATGGGTACAGGAAGCCATTCGGGTCTTACCTCGCCATATCGGGCTAGTCGTGGCCTTAGATAACGCCTTGCAACGCATTGAACGGGTGGATGCTACCAGTGCCTTTGCCAATATTAAGGTGGTGTCCTCTGTGGTGACGGCCGGGGAACAACGGGCTGATTGTTTGTTTGGGAAGGCCAAATCCCCCCATCCGGTGACAGTGGCCATGACAGATTTACAGCCGTTAGATCGTCCCCCGACCAAGGGTTATGAGTTATTTTCCGTGGGCAATTTACCGATTCCTAATACTTTGGGCATGGCGGATGAAGCGGTACGGTCGGCAGTTAATCGCTTGATTCCCCATTTAAAAACCCTTTTAGCGGGTAAATTGTGGGGGTTAATGGTGAATGAGGGATCGTCTCGGTTGGGGGTGACGGTGCGTTTCCAACTGTTGCAACCTCAACCGATGACACTGTTGGAACGGTCTACAGGACGTTATCTCGGGGGGGTGATGAGTCAGAATGCTCCCAACTTGGCCGACCGCACCAGCACCCTGGTCACGCTGCCTGTGGGGGGGAAATTGGAATGTCAGTTAGTGAATCAAGGCGATCGCAAACTGTATGTGTTACTGGTGGGATTAGATCCCCTAGGCAACCCCCTTGTTCTCTATACTCCCGCCCTCTCTAGTCTTTCAGATCCCAACTACAACGCCATTGAGTCTAACTCCTTACAAATCGAGGCCGGGCAAACCCTCACCCTACCCCGCACACCGTCTAATCTTAACTGGTTTATTACGGGGTCTACCGGGGTGGTGGAATTATTTACCCTGTTTAGCACTGAACCCTTTAGCGAAACCCTCACCCTGTTGACCAGTTTAGCCAACAAGGGAGAAGGCGATCGCTTTGTAGAGTTACCCAACCCCCAAGAAGTCGCCCAGGCCATTTTACAGGATATTCACAACGCCAGCGCTGTTAGTCCCGACATCTTAAGTTCTCCAACTGATTTTTATGCCCTCAATGTGGAAACCTGGGCAGGTCTGCATTTTGTCTTACAGGTTGTCTAAACTAGGAAGGAGAGCGATCGCTTATTCTCCGTCTCTTAACTCGTTGCTACCTAGAAATTCCCCCCCAGATGCAAACCCAAATCGAAGCCTTGAGCGTAGAACAACTAGAAACCCTAGGCGAGGCACTCTTAGACTTTTCCCGCTTAGAAGAAGTGGAGCAATGGCTACAAAACCTAACCTAACTATCCACGGCCATTTTTTCTAACTTGCGAGAAAAACCCGAGGACTTCTTATCCAGTAAAGGGATGAATTTACGGATGGCGCTGGGGTAGTAGGGGACGCTGTTAGGGTTCACTGAGGGCAATGTGGGGCTTTCTGGCTTGCCTTTTAGGGGTTTAGACTCTGTGAGAGGTTCTGGGGCTGTTTCAGCCGTTGCTGGGGCGGCTAGGGGCATTTCCTCGGGTTTTAATTCTAGATTGGACAGGGTTTCTCGTTCTGAGGGGGTGGGTTCTAACCTCTGGGAAAAATCTCCCCTGAACCACTCATCGGGTAATACAATGGGCAACACTGTTAAGGGTGCGATAGGGGTACTATCTAACTCCAACTCCTCCCCCTCCCACTCCAACAACTGAGAGAGATGTTGTTCCCCCAAGTCCAGATTTATCTCTGAGTCTCCATCTAAGCCCACTTCTTCCACTCTAACCTCGGTTTCCTCTTGCACCTTGTCCTCCTGATCATCCAAATAATCTAGATACTCAGGTACAGGTTCCGCTTCTGCGGCGAAGTAGTCCGGAAACTTCCGACAGATTAACCGTTCAAAATCTGCCGTAAAGCGGGGAAAGGGCTGTTCCCGTCGCAACCACAAGCGTAAGATTTGTTCCACTGACACGCCCTTATAGCGTCCCTGATATAAGGCTTCAATCACTGCTGAACGAATCCAACTGGCCTCATAAATCTCTAACCATTGCAAGACTAACTCGGCTGCTGTGACCCCTTTGGTGTCAAAACCATAGTAGGACATCAACACCACCGCTTGAACAACGGCTGACTTTTGGGAGAAACCTGAAGATGAAAAACCGGAAGATGTCATCGAAAAAATCAGGGTGAGTAAAGGAGGAAAAATCCACTCTAGGAAGAGCTAAAAGCCCTTAGCATTGAGTCACGACACCCTAATATTACCGAAAAGGGTGAGAATCAGTGCAAGATAGTAGGAGTATCAATATTTTGCGTCGGACAAAATCTACGGTCGGGCAGACCGGAAGTAACGCTTTAGGAGTCGCGGCCCCTACTCTGGTTATAGCAGTCTGGCTAGGGCAAGCGGCGACGTTGATTAACAAATCCCTGTGTCTTTAGACTGGGGATTGTCTAAACTCAGCTAATTATGTCTCCGTCAAATCCATCCATCTACGTCCTCCAACAAAAAGCCGCCTCGCTGCTGCTTTATCAAGGTGTTCTACAGCATCCCATTGGGGAGGCCTTTCTCACTCTGCTTGATGCGTTACAAACGGCTAACCCTATCCTCTGCCTCCAAGCTTACGCCCATTGGTTTCGCCAACTCGCCACGAGTAACCAAAGTTGGCAAGATTATCTGGTGAATTCGGTTTTGTGGGATGATAACCCCTTCAGCCAGCAGGTTCAACGGACTTCTGTGGAAGACTTACCCCCTGTTCTGGTTCAAGCTGTTACCCAAGATTTACAGGCCCTCCAAGCTCTCTATCAATGCACTGGGGAACAGTTAAGTTATTGGGTGCAGAATCTCTCGAAAAGTATTGTCGCCCCTGTGCCTTGGAATTTAGACATTCCCCCTGTTTGTCCGGGGGCTTTTCTCCATCAACAAGTTCACTGGGAGGAGGCGGTGATTAAGTTGGCGGTGTACTATCAACAGCATGGCTGTGGGATTTTTGCCCGTTATCGGGCTTTACGCTGGCAAGATGGGGAGTTTGTGGGGATTCCTAACCCGGACCCGGTGCAAATCTCGGAAATTATGGGCTACGAAGGTCAAAAACGGGCTTTAATCCGCAATACGGAGTTTTTGTTAGCTAGTCATCCTGCTCTTCATGTGTTGCTCTACGGCAGTCGGGGGACGGGGAAATCTTCCTTGGTCAAGGGATTGCTCAATCAGTTTGGGGAGTGCGGGTTACGTTTGGTGGAGGTGGAAAAGTCTCATCTCAATGCGTTGCCGGAAATTGTGGAGTGTCTGCGGGGGGTGCCGCAAAAGTTTATTATTTTTGTGGATGATCTGTCTTTTGAGGAGAATGATGAGGCGTTTAAGTCGATGAAGGTGGTTCTTGAAGGCAGTGTGACGGCTAGGGCGCAAAATGTGGTGGTGTATGCAACTTCTAACCGTCGTCATCTGGTGCGGGAGTTTTTTAGCGATCGCCCTCGTCCCCAAGATGCCTCAGAAATCCACTACTGGGACACGGTACAGGAAAAACTTTCTTTTAGCGATCGCTTTGGTCTGACCCTTACCTTTGAACCCGCCAACCAAGACACTTACTTACAAATTGTCCACCATCTCGCCCGGGAGTCGCAAATTAACATTAATGCGGCTGACTTGGAATTTCGAGCGAAACAGTGGGCAACTCGCAATAATGGGCGTTCTGGTCGAACTGCCAAGCAGTTTATCGAACAGTTGCGCGCCGAGTTAGCCATGATGAACAATGGCCTCTAATCCGTCGGCATCCCACCCCAAAACGGCGGCGAATTGTTGGGTTTCGCGCTCCGTTGCACCCAAACTATGCGCCCAAACTATGCGCCCAAACTAAATGACTTGTTCTACTTCGGCAATTTCCGGGATAAACTCCCGCAAACGCCGTTCAATCCCCATTCTCAAGGTCATGGTGGAACTGGGACAAGACCCACAAGCCCCTTGTAAACGCAGTTTCACCACTGGCCCGTCAATTTCCACTAATTCCACATTTCCACCATCCGCCATCAAATAAGGGCGCATTTCATCGAGAACTTGTTCCACATTGTCGCTGGTTAGTGCTAATGACATTGTTTCTGATCCTTATTGCTTATTTCACCAAAACCACCCCAAACTGAGGTGAGATGATAGCCCAACGGCCACCCTTCTATTGTCTAATCCTTAGGGCATTCTGTCATCTGGCAAAAGACAGAACGATCCTTTGACCATTCCCCGATCCATAGAGGAATTCTCCGTTTCACTGTTCCTCTGTGCTATAGCGTTTCCATTGGAGTTTTGTAATCCAGTGGCTTAATCTTGACTGACTTTCATAATAGGCATTTGGAATAGAGGCACGGTAAACGTGACGGTAGATCCCAAATCTTCCCCCATACTAAAGAAATTAATAGTTCCCCCCATTGCTTCAATTAACTTCTGGGAAATGGCTAAACCTAAACCCGTTCCTCCGTATTTTTTCGTCCGTCCTCCATCAACGGTGCTGAATTTTTGGAATAAGCGGGGTTGTTCTTCTAAGGCTACGCCAATCCCCGTATCTGCGACGCGAATCCGTACACTTCCGGGGAATTTTTGACCATTAAAGGTCAGGGGTTTTTTCAAGATATCTGCACTGATGGTAATGCCGCCCTCGTGAGTAAATTTAATGGCATTCCCCACTAAATTCAACATAACTTGTAACAGGCGTTGATAGTTACCATAAACCATGATGGGATCCCGGGTTGATGGGGTTTGAATCTCATAACTGAGCTTTTTCTGAAGCGCCTGAGTTCGGGTAAAGTTTTCGACGTTTTCAAATAATAATCCAAGTCTAAAATCGGAGAGTTCTAAGTCTAGTTTTCCGGCTTCAATTTTGGCAACATCTAAAATATCGTTGATTAAATTGAGCAAATGAAGGGCGGATTTATGGGCTTCTTCGAGAAATTCCCGTTGTTCTAAGGGATCATCGGCCATGCCGTCTAGAATTAAGCGTAAAAAGCCGATAATCCCGTTGAGGGGGGTGCGTAATTCGTGGGAGGTACTGGCGAGGAAATCACTTTTTAAACGGGAGGCTTCTTCGGCTTTTTTGCTGGCTAATTCTAATTCTTTGTAGAGGGTGGCGTGGGCAATGGCTGTTCCAACTTGGGCGGCAAACTCACGCAGCAACTCGATTTCTGCCTCTCCCCAATACCGATGGCGATCGCATTGTTGCAAGCAAATCAGCGCATTCCGTTGATTTTGATAGAACGTAGAGGCAATCAAAACCGATTTCTGCTCAAAGGTTTCTACCGCTAACTCATCGAGTGCAACAGGATCTGAACTCTGCAAAGCTTGCTGTAAATAGGGTTCATTTTCCAAATACAGGCGCTCGCCCAACATGGGTTTATAGGGTTTTTGGCAATATTCCGCCTCCACCCGAAACACCTTATTTTCCATATCATAGGAAATAATCAAACAACGGCTCACCTCCAAGGTTTCCCCCAGTCCATCCACCGTTTGCCGCCAAATAATATCTAAATCTAAGGTTTTACGAATATTCCGCAACAACTCACCCAGCAAATTTTGATAGGGATGACGGCGAATATTGCGCATAATTTGCTGCGCTAAATTTTGATAACTATCCGGTTCTGGGGTGAGGGCTGTATAACTGGTTTTAGAAATCACCTTTTCATCTAAACAATGCCCCATCACTAACACCGAAGAAACCACTTCCCCCGAATTGAAAACAGGAGTAATAACTAACTCCATCGGCACTGTATAATCACCGTATTGGAACAAGCAATGATAAGTCTCAGGAATGCGTCGTTCCATCACCCTTTGAATATGCTCCCGATACTGGTTCATTTCCACCGGAGCAAAGGCAGGATTTTCGGAATTTCTGATCACATCTTCTGGATTAAAACCGTATTCTTCTGCATACTTCCAGTAAAATGAAAGATACTGACCTTGGTTATTTTGCAGGTAAACTAATTCAGGTCCTAAGTCTGATAAGCAGATCGTTGTCGCTGAAAATACGGGTGCAGATGTCATAGCAGTCGATCCGAAGAAGGTTGTGCTTGAAGGATTGAAATAATGAAGATTAAATCCGCAAGATGGGTTTGTAGAACTTTGTTTGAACTAGACTGGCTCAAATCTAATCACCTGATGATTCTAAACTACCTATTTTAGGCTATCGATTTTTTGGGCAGTTGCAACGTTTCTGAAGCTTACACTGTACAGAGTTCCCGTCACAGGTTTCACCGTTGTCCTTCCCCTTGAGTCATCACAAGTTAGTATGAACAAATGTGAAGCCTTGCCTGCCCAAAGTTTTGAATCCTATCCTTGTTCCTTGTTGTTATGAATGAGGTTTAGCCCCCCCTTCCAAACTGCACCCACCTTAACTCAGTTATTTACAACTTAGTGATAGGGTGGGGACTTTTTTAGGAATGGCTTTCCTACTGACTCTCCTACTTAATCGTTCCATTCCCCACGAGGTGGTACAGGAGGATTGCGACGGAACGTTCGGGTTAATTCATCATCCCGTTCCCGTTCTCCTCTCAGCCATTGTTTAATCGCGGATTCAATCACCCGACTGGGGTCATTGGTTAGGTGTCTCAACTGATCGAGTAGGTCGGAGTCAAGTTGGATCGAGACTTCTACCTTCTCAGCCAGTCGCTGAGTTGGGGTTGCATTGTCGTTCATATCCCATGCCCTACTTTGTACTTATCTTTAATTCTACCTCTAATATTGAAAGAAGGCTCACGCTTTCCTCGTCAGCTATTGGTAACAACTTCCGCTCTTATTCCCTTTAGAGTATTGGGCAACCTTGACAAGTTAAGCTGGTGTGCATTCACAGTAATCAGAGATTGTTGACACCTTTTCCCTGTTCCCTTTCCCTGTTCCCTAGGGAGATTTGCGGGTGCAAAATCCCACTAGAGCAACCACCATTGCCATTAAAACGGAAGGTTCCGGCACAGGTTGGGGATCTGGATCGAGATCGGGGGAAGGAGTGGGATTGGGGGGAGGAGGAAAGGCGGAACCGGGTTGAAACTGCCCAATCATGCCCATTGTATCGGCCCCAGATTGAGCCATCACATGACCAATCCAATCTAAATTCCCATCAGGTAAGAGAGAACGAGCAAAACTAAAGCCAAAGATAGAACTGCCGAGAGGTTGTCCAGAAAAATCTAAACCCAGTAAGGTGAGTTGGTTTTGCTCGAAAAGCTGAATATCGCCTAATTTGGTGCCGCTACCCATAACGGAACGACCATAAGCGCCTAGATAATTTTGGGATTCGCCAATGCCTAAGCCTGTAATATTAGTCACTTGACCGCCAGACTGCCAGACTTGTTGATTGTATTGGTCATAGTTGGCCCAGTCGGCTGTAAACAAAAGACTGTCGTTGGGGTTGAGTTGATAAACCCCTAATCCTTCCGTCGCCCCGGAACTATTTTCTGCATCGAAGTGAACCGCTAAGAGGTTGCCATTGGCTAAAGAACTATCAATGCTGGGATTTTGCCAGTAGTTGAAGTTTAAGAAGAAATCCCCCCAAGGATTGGTTCCCCCTAATGAGAGATTGCTATTAAAGGCAAAGTAAATATTTTCCGAGTCTTGGGCGTAGGCTAACCCAAACATCTCACTTTCACTGGATACCCCCAAGGTACTAATACCATCAGAGGAGGAGTCCGCTGCGTAGTTCCAAGTGAGAGAGGCCGCTTGGGTGGCAGAAGTTGCGATCGCCCATAAAACAGCACTCACAGTAGCTAGTTGTAACGGTTTGGTGAGAAGTTGAGTCATCATCGTCCCTGGTCCCCTGTGCTTTAAGCAAAAATAATTGGCTTGTAGATGATTGCCCCTGATGATTCCTATTCCTTCCTATCTTCTAATTTAACCGATCCCGTAGTGACCTTGTATAAAAAATAGCCAATCTTCATCTAATCTTTACAGAGAACCGCCAAATTTTAAACGCCGTTTATTCAGCTTGTCGGGAATAATAGCTTTATAGCAAAAAACTTGATATATATAACTTTCAGCCTATATTGCGGAAAATATTTAAGCATTTATTAGGACACAGGGGAAAATATTTATATTTTCTTAGTTCAGTAAAAATACTGAGCCAAGAAGCAAAAACCGTGCTAATTGGAGGTTTGACCTTTTTGGAGCGGGGTTGAGTCATGGGGGGAGAACACCGAGGAGGGGTTTTTGTCCTGACCCCTCAAAGGGAAGATGTAAGATAAATTGAAATCGGTACAGGGTTGAACGGGATAAAAATGACGCAGCAAAAAGTTTGGTTTGGGGACATTCAAAACATCTTTGTTTTGGGGGAAATGGATCTCGAAGCGATCGCCTATTCCCTCGAAGCCACCCTACAAAACCCCCAAGAACCCTTAAATTTTCCCGCCCACCTCAACACAGACCAAAGTCCTCGTCTGGTGGCCCTATCCGCTAGTGACGGGGAAACAACCGCCCAATGCGCTTGGGGAGGGGGTCGAGGGATTACCCAAGCCGTAGAAAATGCCCTGACTCAACTGCGTCCTCAGTTGCCCCCCGCCATCACTTGGTTCAAACTCGACATCGTGCAGAAAGTCGTCCCCGTCCATCGTTTAAACTCCGACCTCCCCATCCCCCTAGAACGGAGTCTCTACGGTTTAGCCTTTGATGCCGACTCCCAAATTGCCTTCCTGCCCGAACACCTCCACATCCACAACCTCGTTAACAGCGAATTACACCTACAACCGAAGCGAATTAAAAAATACCTACAAACCCATCCCCAACAACTGGCTGCCTACGAACGCATTGAGCAGGCCAAAGAAATCAAATTTTATCAATTTGAGTCTCGGAGTTTCTTCTGGGACGGAAAAACCCTAAAATCCCTGTTTCGGGGACATCGTATTTTCAACTATCAAACCCTCTCCCCCGACCAAATCCTAGAAGCCGCCATCACCGGAGGCAACTACCTAAAAGCCTCCCTCAACTCCGAGGGACAATTTCTTTATCGTTACCTCCCCCAGTCCGACCAAACCCCACCAGAGTACAACATCCTGCGCCATGCCGGGACTATTTACGCCCTCCTCGAACTCTACGAAGTGACCCAAGACAAAGAATTACTCGAAGTTTGTCTTTCTGCCATCTCCTACCTCCTCCAATCCATGTATCCCGCCCCCTCCCCCGGTGTCGGAACCTGCATCGTAGAAAATGGTTACGCCAAACTCGGAGGCAACGCCTTAACCATCATTGCCCTCGCCAAATATACCGAACTCACCCAAGATAAACCCTACGTCCCCATTATTTTAGAACTCGGGAAACGCATCCGTAGCCTGCAACAACCCGACGGCACCTTTACCCTCCACAAACAAGCCTATCCCGACGGCACCGACAGTCAATTTGTCTCCCAATACTACCCCGCTGAGGCCATCCTCTCCCTCCTACGTCTCTATCGTCTGACCCGCGATACCACTTGGTTAGATAATGCCGACACCGCCGCCACCACCCTGATTGAGAAACGGGAAGCCGTCCCTGATGAACTCCTCCCCCATGATCACTGGCTGCTCTATGCCCTCCGTGAACTCTTTCCCGAACGTCCTTCCGCCCTCTACCTGACCCATGCTGGACGGATTGCCGATGCGATCGCCCAAGCCCAAAACCGTGACCCCCTCGACATCGACTGGTTAGGCAGCTTCTACTATCCTCCCCTCACCATCCCCACAGCCGTCCGTATGGAGGGACTCTGTGCCGCCTACCACCTCGCCCAAGACTCCGGCAATCCAGAAGCCGCCGACTTGATTTTTGAAGCCCTACAGCTAGGCATCACCTTCCAACTCCACACCCAGTATTACCCCGAAACCGCCCTCTACCTACCCCACCCCCAAAAAGTCCTAGGCGCCTTCCGTAAAGGCATCACCGAATTTGAAATCCGCATCGACTACATCCAGCACAATATTTCCAGCCTATTGGGGATGTATCGTATTATGAAGAACAGGGGATAACCGAAGCGATTAACTTCCAACAGGGACTTCCCTCTTCCTTCCACCCCGGAGGCACCCAAGGCCAACTGAGGCTAAACGTCACCAAACAATGGGAAGGCGGAGTATCTCCCAAACTCAACCGCCGATTGAACACCGGATCCGTAATAATCCCCGTCATCTCCCGTCCCGTCACCGTGATCACCGTCCCTGACCACTTTTCCATCGCCTCAAAACGTTTACCCGTTGAACGCACCTGAAAATCCACCGCTTCCACTAACTGCAACGTCTGGCGTTCTCCGAAGGATAAAGATTGCAAATACTCCATTGTAACATACCGTTGATCATTGTGGAGAATATGCCCTTCATTTTCACAGAAAGGCTGCAAGAAATTAACCGAAACGTGACCTAATCGTTTCCATGTTCCCGGTAACAGCACCCGGTTTTCCCGTTCCCAATCCTCCTCACTCGGCATTCCCTCTAAGGGGATATCTAAAACCTCTAATAAAGCAGGTTCAATGCCATTAATTTGGCGCATTTCCTTGGAAATCTTTCCTTTTTCTAAATCAGAAATAGGACGAATCCACTGTTTTGTAAACGTATCAATTCCCGCAATGCAGCGTTCTCCATGTTTCCAAGAATTGGCTAGACAAACAATTCGAGTCATTGGTTCAAGGGGTCTTAAAAACGGGGTAGAATTAGAAAACACCAAAGAACATCCTGACCCGAATTTTAGATCAGGATTTGACCTCAGACCGTGAAGCCAAGAACTAACCTTTGGCTTGGATTCCGTTCCAAATCTTACCACAGATTTTATTCCCCCAAATTACGATGACTGCTAACTTACTGATCCGTCAAGCTCAGATTTTGCTCCCCAATCAGGATTTCCTAAAAGGAGATGTGCGCATTGAACAAGGCAAAATCAGCGCCATTGCCTCTGAACTCGAAGCCCAAACCGAGGATAAAATCATTGAGGCCGAAGGTTTAACCCTCTTTCCGGGTGTAATTGACCCCCAAGTGCATTTCCGGGAACCAGGCCTCGAACACAAAGAAGACCTCTTTACAGCCAGTTGTGCCTGTGCGCGGGGCGGAGTGACATCCTTCCTCGAAATGCCCAACACCCGCCCCCTGACCACCACCCAAGCAGCACTAGACGATAAATTACAACGGGCTGCCCAGAAATGTCTCGTCAACTATGGGTTTTTTATGGGTGCAACCCCGGAAAATTTACCCGACCTACGAGAGGCGAACCCTAGCTGTGGGATTAAGATATTTATGGGGTCTGCTCATGGAGCGTTGTTAGTGAGTACCGAGGCCGAAATAGAACCCATTTTTGCCACCGGAACCCGCTTAATTGCCGTTCATGCAGAAGACCAAGGGCGGATTAATGAGCGCCGTCAACAATTCACTGATTTTTCTGACCCGGCCGTTCACTCTCAAATTCAAGACCCCCAAGCGGCTTTAAATGCGACCCAGTTGGCGCTGAAATTGTCCAAAAAATACCAGCGTCGTTTACATATTTTGCATCTTTCGACCGGGATTGAGGCGCAATTCTTGCGGCAGGAAAAACCCAGTTGGGTGACAGCAGAAGTTACGCCCCAACATTTGTTATTAAATCAAACGGCTTACGCCAAAATTGGCACCTTAGCCCAAATGAATCCCCCCCTAAGAACGGAATGGGATAATGAAGTATTATGGCGGGCTTTATTGGACGGGGTGATTGATTTTATTGCTACAGACCACGCTCCCCATACCTTGGAAGAGAAAGCGAAACCTTATCCTTTATCGCCTTCGGGAATGCCGGGGGTTGAAACTTCTTTTCCTTTGATGTTAACCCAAGCGAAACGGGGGCGCTGTACCTATGCACAGGTGGCCAATTGGATGTCTACGGCTGTGGCTAAGGCCTATAACATCCCCAACAAGGGCTTAATTGAGGTGGGCTATGATGGGGATTTAGTGTTAGTAAATTTGGAGCGAGAACACCCGGTTTTGCGGGAGGAGGTGGTTTCTAAGTGTGGTTGGAGTCCCTTTGAGGGATGGATGCTCACGGGTTGGCCGGAATATACCATTGTTGGGGGTCAAGTGGCCTATGAACGGGGGGTGCTTCATACGGAAGTGCGAGGAAAGGCTTTGAGTTTTGGTTAAAATTGGAGGGGGGAAGCGTAGGCTTCTCCCCTTTAAATTCTCTGGTTCTAAGCTATTTAGCATCCCCTAATGCGTTATTTTTTACCGCAGAACAAGTCTTTCAATGGCTCAAAATGGGGGCTTAGGGAGAAGTGCAATACGGCAAACTCCAGAATTTAGCCTTCCGGGTCAATGCCTAGCGCTCTCAGTTGTGCCGCTAATCGTTCCGCTCGTTGGTCAGCTTGTTGGGCCCGTTGCCTTTCCTGTTCCGCTCGTTGGCGTTCCTGTTCCGCTCTTTGGTCAGCTTGCCGGGCCCGTTGGTCAGCTTGCCGGGCCTGTTGGTCAGCTTGTTCAGCGCGTTGTCTTTCCTGCTCGGCCCGTTGTTCCAAATCCAAAAAGCTCAAGAATGGTCGCCCATCAGGACGATAAAGTTCCAACGTCGTCCCAGTTACAACAAAACGAATCCCTAAACGAGGACTTATCCAGTTCTGGATTTCTTCAATCGCTCTCAATCCTTCTGCTGTGCGATACAGTCCATGTAAATCATTACGGTCTGGGTTGTAAATATAATATTCTTCCACCCCGTAATCATTGTAAAATTCCTGCTTTTTGAGCATCTCTTTTAAACGATTGCCGGGGGACAGGATTTCAAATACGACTTGAGGGGCAATATTATCCTCTTCCCATTGTCGATAAGATCCTCGTTCTCCCTTTGGACGGCCAAATGCGACTAAAGCATCGGGAGCGACTCGGATTTCCGGGTGTCCTTCTACGGGGTACCACAGTAAGTCTCCGGCCACAAACACATCGGGCTGGTCAGCAAAGAGCAGTTCTAGGTTTTCTTTAATCAGGACAATCCAGCGAAATTGTAGGGTATTGTCTGCCATGGGCTGACCGTCACTGTCGGGGTAGAGTATCTCACAATCCAAGGAAATGGTCATAGGAATTATCTCCTCTGGGTGAGGGGGAATCGTCTTTTTTAGTTTAGCAAATTTTGAGAAAAATAGACCTATATTTGCCTTCTCATTGTTCACTTCTCAACTGAACTGTTGCTCTTCCAAGTTGTTAACTTCTCAATAATTGCTTTTGTAAAAAAACACTTAAAGGATCTTCTTTGTAACAATCAAAAGGGGGACAGGGTTGATATCCTCGTTTTTCGTATAGCCTTAAGGCTTCCGGCTGAAGAATACCAGTTTCTAAACGAATCCAAGGAAGGTTCAAGGAGATGGCAGACTTTTCCAGACTGGCTAAAAGGCGATCGCCAATTTTTAACCGTCGAAACTCGGGTTTGACAAACAACCGCTTGATCTCACCGTATTTCCCCTGCTGGTCTATTAAAGCTCCACATCCAATTACTTCCTCTTGCAAACAAGCCGCTAAAAAGGTCACATTGGGTTGTCGCAGAGATTCAAGGGAGGGAATATAATTCACCTCTGGGGGATATAACTCCATTAAATATTGATTTAATCGCTCCAGCAATTGACCAATTTTCGGTTCAGCCGGATCGCTCACTCGGATCACAAAATTATCCATAGTTGACAAAAGGGCAACCTCAATCCGAGGATTCACTGCCAATCAAAATATAGAACGATTCTATATTACTCACGCAATTTCCCAAGACTCAACTAATATGTTAGGCGAACCCTGGATGATTTCTTGGTTGATGAGGAGTGAGTGATGAACCGAAAATTCTATGCTGGAAAGGTGGCCTCTTCTACCTTTCTGTTTACTTTGCTCGGAGCTGTAACACAGATTGCTGTTGCTGAAACCAGCCCCGAAACTGTCTCCCCCTATTGGGAAGATGCTTCCTCGGTGTTAGATGCTGTCACGACGGGGGGGGAGATGAGTCAAGAGGGATATACAGAACCTTCCTCTAAAGCTGATACCTATGCCCTTCTCCCTACTGTTGAGGAAGAAACCTTAAGCCCCTTGGAAGAGCTAGAACGGGATGCTGGGATAATTCGTGAGGAAGAGGCAACCATAGGATTAGAAGCGTTAGAGGTTGATAGATGGGCAGGGGAAGAGGTAGTAATACCCTCAGAACTCTCTCTAGAAGGAATAGAACGGGATGGGGGGGAATTTGTTTTCACTCCTGAGTTAGTTTTGAGGTCTGAAACCAGTGTGGCTCTTCCTCCTGAAATTGGTTTAGAAGAGTTGGAAACGGAAGGAAATTTAGAAGGACATTTAAATGTTTCTCCCGAGGTCGCAGAGGATATCTACCCGGTGGCTGATCTCGAAATGCCCTTATCTGACGCTTTTCCCACAGTCCACGCCCTACAAAACTCGGCAGAAGAACGAGAAGAATTGGACTCCAATCCTGATTTAGTCGAATCTGCTCCCTTGTCTAATACCCTGAACAGTAGTGAGGCTGAAATTACTTTTGATGGGGTCTATCAAGCGGCTATTGATGGCAACCATCCTATTGCTCAATTTGCTCCTGTGAGCCAATTCAGGGACGTTTCCCCCACGGATTGGGCTTATGAGGCGTTGATGGACTTAACTAACCGCTACGGCTGTTTAAGCGGTTATCCAGATAATACATTTCGGGGAGCGCGCCCCCTCACTCGTTATGAATTCGCGGCTGGACTGAATGCTTGTATCCAATACTTGGAAAGGCTCATTGCTCAACAAGCTAATGCGGTGACATTACAGGATCTCGAAGTGATGCAGCGCTTGGTGACAGAATTTCAAGCAGATATCGACACTTTGGCTACCCGGGTGGATAGTTTAGAGGGACGAGTGGCGTTTTTAGAGGAAAATCAGTTCTCTACTACGACCAAACTCTTTGGACAAGCGGTCATCGGGATTCAAGGGCGAAGCCCAGATAATGATTTTGATTTGTTCCAGAATCGTTTGCGGGATGAAGATACCAAAATTAATGTCATCCACAATGCTCAACTGAGTTTATTTACTCAATTTAGTCCCTATAGTCTCTTGCTGACCAGTTTCCAAATGGGAGACGGCAACACGGGACGCACCTTTACCAATACGGTGGGTAATTATGTGAGTTTGGGCTATGAGGGGGACACAGACAACAGTATGCTGCTTTCTGACCTCAATTATCGTCATTTGATTGCGAATCGTTTGGCTGTGATTGTTGGTCCAATGGGGGTGAGTCCGACGAATGTTTTCCGAGGGGTAAACCGCATTGAAAGCGCGGGGTCAGGCCCTCTGTCTCGTTTTGCTCAACGGAATCCGATTATTAATGTGGGCAGTGGACAAGGGGGTTTAGGGATTGATTGGCAAATTACCGATCGTTTCAGTTTTCAGGCGGTTTATTCTACGGGAGATCCAGAAAATTCTACGGGTGGGGGCTTATTTGGTGGCCAAAATGGCAGCACGATTGTGGGGGGTCAGTTGGTGGTTTCCCCGACGGATAATATTGACCTTTCTCTGCAATATGTGAATGCTTATACGCCGATTTTGGGTAGTTTAAGGACAGGGGTGGGGGATGATCTGGTCATTATTCCCAATTCTGATAATTTCCGCGCTCCGATGACGACGGATGCTTTTGGTGGGGCGCTGGAGTTTCGAGTGACTCCCCAAGTGGCTTTAGGGGGATGGGTGGGGTATACCACCACGAACTATAAGGTGGAAGCGGGGAGTGTGCAAACTCTTAACTGGATGGCGTTTCTCCGGTTCTCGGATTTGTTGGGAGAGGGCAATGTGGCGGGGTTATATGTGGGACAACCGCCGAAAATTACCAGTAGTAATCTGCCTGATGGTCGCAATGTCCCAACGTTCTTGAGTTTGGGCAATCCTAACGCGACTCCGGGGGGACAACCGAGTACGACGACTCATGTCGAATTGTTTTATCGTTTTCGGGTGTCGGATAATGTCAGTGTTACTCCGGGGGTGATTGTGATTTTTAATCCATTGCAAAATTCTGCTAATGACACGATTACGATTGGGGCTTTGCGGACGACGTTTAATTTCTAAGGTCTGGTTCTCGTAAACTGTTGTTTTTAGTGGGTTATGGCTCTCGTTTGTGCTACGCTTATCACCCCGTGCTGAAGTTCGATTAGAGCATATCCGAGAAATTACGGAAGTTTCCGGTGGTAAAAAAGTTTACAAAACTTTTTGTTTATGGCGGGAACTTCCGAGGGGAAAAATCGTCAGCAGAATACAGACCTTGGAAAAATTCGCTGTCGAGAGAATTTTAGGCGTGGTTCAAGGTCTATTCTTTCCCTTCTACTGGGCTGTTGTAGTCTGATCCGGAGCAATCGAGAGGGGATGGGATGGGCGAGAATTTAGATTCTACAGTGTGAAGATGAGAGGAAGTATGATGATTGATAATCGCTATCGGGCGGCATTGTATATCGGGTTAACGGTGGGTTCGATGTGTGCGATCGCACCTGCACAAGCCCAAATTCCTGTAACAGGCGGTAATCTAGCGGGAGAAGCGGCTTTTTTTGTTCCCAGTGCAGATGGAGCGATTCGGTTATTTGACCTCAATCTGAATGAATTAAAGATTGAGAGTCCCAATGGGGTGTTAACAAATCCGGCGTTTGTGCCGACTGCCGCCAGTTTTGACGATCGTGGTACGGTAGGAGAAATTGAATCAGGCGATCGCGGACTCATTCAAGGACAACTATCCGGCATTGCCTTCACCCCCCAAGGGATGTTAGTCCCCTTCATCAATCGCGACACCATCCTGAGTTTCACCCTCACTAACTTTAGTGATTCCCCCCTCGATATTCCAGGCACCCTCATCCGTCCTGAAGTCATTGGAGCCAGTCCCCTCATTTTCCTCCCCAATGCAGGAGAGGTTAGCCTTGCCGATGACTCCTCAGACCGTTTTATTGCTGATCCCGGCAACCTACAAGTTGGGGAATTTGAAGCAGATATTAACGCTGGATTAATTGATCTGCCTGCCAGTTTAACCCTCGTCAACTCCAGAGAATTTCGTCTCCCGGAACCAGAAACCCTTGTCCGTCGCATTCGCTTCGAGTTTGAAGGGAAAGATTTAGAAGCGGGCGAATATGATTTAGAATTTGCCGAAGACGGTTTAAACTTCCTCGGAGCCGCTAACCGCACCTTCCGCATCCAAAGCGTTGGCACCCGAGGGGAGCGGGAATTCAAGGTCAGAGGCAATGTCGGCTATCTTGATATCCATATTCCCGGAGTCTCCAACGACGTGGATGGTGAAATCAACCTCAGCCGAGATTTAGATTCATTCCGCATTAAAACTGAAAACCGAGGAGTCCGAGGAATTACCTCCATTTTCGGTCAAGGGGCCATTGCCTTTAGTGGGGAAGAGGGAGAAGTTAGCTTTGAATTTAAACAAGGTAACACCACCATTACAGGAGAAGGGGAAGATGGCGTAAACTTCTATGCCACGGCCGGATTAACCCCCTTCCGTCGCACCGTTGACCTGACGGAATTCCGTTATTACAATCCCGTTGATGATGAGAACCTCACCCTCGTCTACAACATTACCAACCCCACCATCGTTACAGGATCTGACCTACAAATTGGTTCATCGGTTGTCCGGTTTTTTGACGATGGCACCCTCCGTTTCCGACGCAGTGGGGGAACGTTCGTCACCCTTTCCCGGAACACCTCCTTCTCTGACTTAGGGATTACCTTCAGTCCTCAACCGACTCCCCCTCCCCAAGGGGGATCCTCTGTGGTGGTGATTACCCAACCCAGTTCACCCCCAACTCCCACCCCTTCTAGTCCTAGCGCTCCCCCTGCTCCGACTCTTGAACAAACCCTACAGGTTTTCATTACCACCTTTTTGGTGAATGCTCCCAACACCTTAAGTCTGTTCAATACCTCCTCTAATCTCAGTGTCTTTAACCTCTCCGACGCTTCAGGTACTGCACAGGTGAACTATGAAATCCTGCAATCGGTACAGTTCAATGCGCGGAATATTCGTCCGGGACGGGTGAAAGTCCGCAGCGTGAATAATCGGGGTGCGTCCTATTTGGTGGCCACAAGAAGCGATCGCGGTCGGGCTGTCGGTTTACGCGGATTCCAGCAAATTGGCCCCAATAGTCGCATTTTCCCCGGTTTAGTGGGGTTAAATGAACTGTCCCCAGAACAAGTCGAGGAAATCACCAGCTTATTAGGCGTAGATGATAACATCCCCATTGAATCGGAAACCGGATTAACGGAACTAGACAGCAGTCCTGATGATTTCGAGGGGGAATTAGAAACCAGTCCCGAGGATGATCTTGAAGCACCGGAAACCCCTGCTGTAGACGATGACACCCTTGAAGAGGTAGAGATTGAACTGGAATTCACCCCTGAAGAAGTCGAGGGAGAATTAGAAACCAGTCCCGAGGATGATCTAGAAGCACCGGAAACTCCTACTGTGGAGGATGACACCCTTGAAGAGGTGGAAACACAAACGGGGTTAACTGAGCTAGACTTGACTCCTGATGATTTCGAGGGAGAATTAGAAACCAGTCCCGAGGATGATCTAGAAGCACCGGAAACTCCCACTGTGGAGGATGATAGTTCTCTTGAAGAGATCGAGGGAGAATTAGAAACCAGTCCCGAGGATGATCTAGAAGCACTGGAAACTCCTACTGTGGAGGAGGATAGTTCTCTTGAAGAGATTGAGGGTGAATTAGAAACGACGGCTGTAGAACCTGTAGAATCTTCCGACGCGGCAGTAATGACAGAGGATACCATTAGCGAGGAAGTTCCCGAAGAATTGGAAACCAGCGCAGTGGAGGAAGAGGACGCACTGGAAACGCTTTCCTTGGATGATGATTCTTTGAATGTGGCAGAACCAGAATTGGAAACCCCTGCCAGTCAATTCACGGAAATGATGGGTTTACGGGAAATTTCCTTAGAGGATCTGCCCGAATTAAAACCCTTATTGGCTAAGTGATCTGATATCCCCTGTGGGGGAGTCGGAAATAATTGTCAATTAATAATTATCAATTATCAATTCCCTTGTTGAGTGTAGCGTTGGGCTTTTTCAGCAGACCCTAATTATTAGGCATCTCCTGCCTTAAAGCTGCGATGACTTCCGGGCTTAATCCAGTGACTTGGGCGATCGCCTCATCATTCAGTTGACCCAATAAGTTGCGAGCGACCTCACGTTTTGCTTGTTCTCGTCCTTGTTCTCGTCCTTGTTCTCGTCCTTGTTCAAGTCCTTGTTCAACTCCTAAAGCGATCGCACCCTGTTGGTCATAAATAAACATTTCCCGCCGATCTAACTCCTCTAATTCCTCTAGGGTTAACCCAGCTTGATTAGCAATTTCAAAGGCTTGATGAAGTTCCGCAATATCCTCCATATTATCAGGAATTGAATTGAGCGATCTAGCAAATTTCATAAAATAAATCCATTTGTCTGTCAAGGTTTCAAGCTCGTTTAGTTCCTTGGTAAACTTCGGCAATTCCACAAAGATTAACTCCATCTCATTCTCAGGATAATGCCAGCCTTCAAATTTCTCTCGATAAACAAAGCGGGAAATCAATTGATTCTGTCCGGGAAACATCTCGAAATCAGTTAAGGTTAAAGCAATCACGGGTTTTAGATATCGATATCCCTGTCCCCGTTGCAGTTGAAAGGCATAGGTTTTAGCTGCATTGAATAAAACCCGCTTCCCAAAAGATTGCACATTTAAAACTTGCATTTCAATAATTACCAATGTGCCATCATTCAACCGCGCTCTAACATCCAAATAGGTATCTTTTAAACCTTCGAGTTGAGGGGGCAAATTGGGCGAGATGATTTCCAAATCTTCAATAGTTGAATGGCCATCATAGACTAAAGCATTGAGAAAACTGATTAAGATGTTCTTACTTTCAGCAGAACCAAAGATTTTTTTAAAAGCGTAGTCGGTTTTGGGGTTAATAAATCTCATGGCAAACCTACCCAACTAAGTTCTTTAAACTAATTTTAGCATGACTGGTAAACAAGGGGGGGAATGGTGAGTAAGGGCGCAGATAAGTCTCTGTGTTGTTGCTATCCTACCAGCCCATCTAACCCTAGGAATAATGGCTGACACTTAGAATTAAATTAAAGGGGATTAATGGCAATAAAAATCTGTATCGGATAGTCTCCTTCGCCTAAGATAAAGATATGGCTAACGGCAAGCTCCACGTTAGCGTTCACGTAGTTTGCCGTAGGCATAGCTCCACGAAGTGGCACAGCAAGCCCTAATTAACTCTGCACAGAGCGCGATACAATCACCTTAAGACTCATTGGCTAAAAGATAATCCAATCAAACTCTATGACCGTACAACAAGGACAAACCATTCAAATTGAACCTCAAGTCACTCCCGAGCGTTTAGAAACATTAGGGGTCCCAAATTGGCCGATTTGGACAAAAGAAGTATCGGAGTTTCCTTGGACTTACGATGCCACGGAAACCTGTTATTTCCTCGCAGGGAAAGTTACTGTTACCCCGGAACAGGGCGAACCTGTCACAATGGGTCAAGGGGACTTAGTGACTTTTCCTGCGGGAATGTCCTGCACTTGGCAAATTCACCAAGACGTGAAAAAGCACTACTCTTTTAGCTAGGGTTTGAAGCCTTCAAAAACCCGGTTTCTGGGTATTTTTCTCAAAAACTGACCATTCTAGACCAGAAACTGGGTTTCTGGGGTCACAGGGGGCAAGTTTTGCCCTTGTCACGTATCTAGGGTTTGCTGAAAAAGCCCAACGCTAGACTCAACAAGGGAATAGGGAATAATTCTTAATTCCCCGACTCCCGACTCCCCGACTTGTTCAGCAGGCCTTATCTATTCAGTCTCCCACCATTCCCCGAGGGGCAGAAGGTGGGGTTTTTTCCAAGGAAGCGAAACTTTATGCACATCGTTAATACCACTCTAGACATTCAAACAGAAGCGGGAATTCGGGTCTATGATGTCACGTCGGACATTAAGGAAAAATTAGCCCACTCTGGCATTCATCAGGGGCATATTGTAGTTTTTTCTCAACATACCACTACGGCGATCGCGATTAATGAAAATGAGGAACGCCTCTGGGCAGATTTGAAAACCTATCTCACCAAACTCGCTCCCCCTGATGGGGCCTATTTACACAATGATCTCCACTTGCGGGATGTTCCCCCCGAGGAACCGGAAAATGCCCACTCTCACCTGATGGCTATGACTCTCAGTAGTAGTGAAACAATTCCCGTGATTGATGGGAAACTAGCCCTCGGTCAGTGGCAATCTGTGTTATTTGTGGAATTAGACGGCCCTCGTCCTCGGAAATTGTTATTACAAATTATGGGGAATCGTTGAACTGGGAACTGGATCATCTGTTTATCCTAACGCCTGCCAATCGGATTCTAGGCGATCGCCTCGTAGAATTTGGACTCACCGAAGGCACAAGTAACCGACATCTGGGGCGAGGGAATAGGGAATAGGGAATAGGTAATAGGTGATAGGGAATTTCTCCCCTGCTCCCCTGCTCCCCTGCTCCCCTGCTCCCCTGCTCCCCTGCTCCCCTGCTCCCCCTCTCCCCTGCTCCCCCTCTCCCCTGCTCCCCGACTCCTGATTTTGTTGGGTTACGCTTTCGCTTCACCCAACCTACAGATAGTTTGTGGACGGTTTACTGGAATTACACCGTTTGGGGTTGAACTTGGGGCTGAAATTGGAACAGAGAATAAACCACGTTGCGACGAATATCAATCATCACTTCGAGGAACATTTCATACCCTTCTTGTTTGTATTCAATCAGGGGATCCTTCTGTCCGTAACCCCGTAAACCAATAGCCTCCCGTAGGGCATCCATCCCTTGCAAATGTTCCCGCCAGAGCGTGTCAATTTGTTGGAGAATAAAGAACCGTTCCGCTTGACGCATTAAACCAGGTTGAATTTGCTCAATTTGGTTTTCTTTGATGTCGTAAGCTTTACGAACTTCCTCGTGGAGGAAGGTTTTAATTTCCCCAACGGTCATGTTATCGAGATGTTTGGGTTCAAGGTCTTTGAGTAAATAAACAAACTCTTTGACCTTATTGATTAAACCTTCGAGATCCCACTCTTCTGGGGGTAATTCGGGGTTAATATAGGCCTCTACGATGTCGTTCATGGTGAGTTCGGCGTAGTTGATGACCTGTTCTTTGAGGTCTTCCCCTTCTAATACCCGACGACGTTCTGCATAAATGGCGCGTCGTTGGTTGTTCATCACTTCGTCATACTCAAAGACCTGTTTCCGGGCATCGTAGTAGAAGGTTTCGACTTTCTTTTGCGCCCCTTCGAGGGAACGGGTGAGGATGCCGGATTCAATGGGCATATCTTCTTCTACGCGGAAGGCATTCATCAGCCCGGCGACGCGATCGCCTCCAAAAATCCGTAACAGGTTATCCTCTAAACTGAGGAAGAATTTCGTAGACCCTGGGTCCCCTTGTCGTCCGGCCCGGCCGCGCAGTTGGTTGTCGATGCGGCGGGATTCGTGGCGCTCTGTCCCAATCACATGGAGGCCGCCAGCTTGGACGACTTCATCATGTTCGCGACTGGTAAAGGCTTCGTATTCTTTGCGAATCAGTTGGTAGACTTCCCGGATTTTCTGCACCACGGGATCTTGTACCGGGGCATTTTCTGAGGCGATCGCAATTTTTTCCTCGGCCTCTAACTCTTGTAAGCTTTGTTCCCCATACTGCTGCACGGCAAAATTTACCGCCATTTTTAAGGTTTGTTCGGTTTCAGGCGATAGATCCGTAGGGAAAATATGGGCCGAGGCTTTCCAAGTTTTGGGCTTTTTGTTGCCATTGCCAAACCCTTGGGGGCGATTGCGATTTTTCGGCATTCCGACCGCACTGGTCACCAATTCCTTATCTTCGGGCATGACAATTTTAGGCATGAAATATTCCCGCAATTTCAGCCGCGCCATATAGTCGGAGTTCCCCCCTAAAATAATATCTGTCCCCCGGCCGGCCATGTTGGTGGCAATGGTAACAGCACCCTTGCGCCCCGCTTGCGCCACAATTTCTGATTCCCGTTCCACGTTCTCCGGTCGGGCATTCAGGATATCATGGGGAACCCCCCGCTCTCGCAATAAGTTCGCCAAGACCTCAGATTTTTCTACACTGGTGGTTCCCACCAACACCGGGCGGCCTTTTTCGTGCATTTGGGCGCACTCTTCGGCCACGGCGTTCCATTTCGCTGGTTCCGTTTTATAGACCACATCGGCCATATCATGGCGACGGGAGGGTAAATTAGTCGGAATAATCGTCACCTGAAGGTTATAGATTTTCTCAAATTCCGCCTCTTCGGTTTTGGCTGTCCCTGTCATCCCCGCCAATTTGGGATATAACAGGAAAAAGTTCTGATAAGTAATCGTCGCCAGAGTTTGGGTTTCATTTTGGATTCTCACCCCCTCTTTCGCTTCAATGGCTTGGTGGAGGCCATCACTCCAGCGCCGACCTTGTAAGACCCGCCCGGTGAATTCATCAACAATCACCACATCATCATCTTTCACGATGTAGTTCACATCTTTGATAAACAATTCCTTGGCCTTAATGGCATTAGAAACATAATGGGCCCAAGGGTCGTTAGGGTCATACAAATCCGTCACCCCTAACAGGCGTTCGGCTTCGGCAAACCCTTCATCAGTCATCAACACATTACGGGCTTTTTCGTCCACCTCATAATGGCCTTGTCCCTCTTCATTTTGGGGGAACAGTTGGGCGGCAATTTGGGCGGCCTGCATATACTTTTCCGTGGGCCGTTCCACTTGACCGGAAATGATGAGAGGCGTTCTGGCCTCGTCAATCAGTACCGAGTCCACCTCGTCAATGATGCAGTAATTAAAGGGGCGCTGTACCACATCTTCCATCGCCGTGGCCATATTGTCCCGTAAATAGTCAAAGCCTAATTCGCTGTTGGTGGCGTAGGTGATATCACAGGCGTAGTTTTGGCGGCGTTCCATGGGACTCATTCCCGACTGAATTAGACCCACGGTGAGGCCGAGAAAGCGGTGGACTTGTCCCATCCATTCCGCGTCCCGTCGGGCGAGGTAGTCGTTGACTGTCACCACATGAACCCCGCGCCCGCTTAAAGCGTTTAAATAGGAGGGGAGGGTGGCGACTAGGGTTTTTCCTTCCCCGGTTTTCATCTCGGCAATTTGTCCCTCGTGGAGAACGGTTCCCCCTAACAACTGCACATCAAAATGGCGCATTCCCAGCACTCGCCAAGCTGCTTCCCGCACCACGGCGAAGGCTTCGGGCAATATATCATCGAGAATATCGGCTCGTTCGCGATCGCTTTTGGCCTTAGCCAGTTGTTCCTGAAACTCCCTCGTTTTACCCCGCAGTCCATCATCGGAGAGGGCTTTAATATCATCTTCAATAGCGTTCACCTCTGCGACCAGAGGCTGAAATTTTTTGAGTTTCCGAGTGTTAGGGTCGCCGAGTAACTGTTTTAACATAGAAAGTTCTTATTGATTTTCTGGTCTATCTTTGCGCTGCTCATTTGCCACAAACGAAGGTTTGACCCGTAACTGATGACAAAATGATCCTTGACTTATGTTATCTCAAATATGGGGCCCAACATCTCCGATCACGGAATGTTAGGGAGGAGAGAGGGGTCTTCCCCCAAGATAAACCGGAGTCGTCAACACTCTTCCTTAACCGGGGGGGAATTCAGGAAAACAAGATAGAAGTACACCATGAACAAAACCAGAATTGTCCAGATTTTACGCCACGGCCAACCGGATGAGGCGGTTCTCATTCAAGGCTGGGTACGCACCACAAGGGCGTTAAAGGGCTTTGCCTTTGTGGAACTCAATGATGGGTCTGCCCTCGCCAACCTGCAAGTGGTAATTAACGAAGATTTCCCCGACTATGAAGCCCTCGTCAAACGTTTAACCATTGGCTCTTCTGTGGCTGTGGAAGGGGTGTTGGTGGCCTCTCAGGGCAAAGGACAACGAATTGAGGTTAACCCCTCTAAAATCCAAGTATTCGGAGAATCTGACCCGGAAACCTATCCCCTCCAGAAGAAACGGCATAGTTTTGAATTTTTGCGGGGTTTGGGACATTTGCGATCGCGCACTAACACCCTCGGCGCTGTGTTCCGCGTCCGCAATGCCTGTTCTAGTGCCATTCACCAGTTTTTCCAAGAACGCGGGTTTCTCTGGGTCCACACCCCCCTGATTACGGCCAGCGACTGCGAAGGGGCCGGGGAACTGTTCAGCGTCACCACCTTAGACCCCAAAAACCCCCCCAAAACCCCCCAAGGGGAAATCGACTACAGTCAGGACTTCTTCGGCAAACCCGCCTACTTAACCGTGAGTGGTCAACTCGAAGCCGAAATCATGGCGATGGCCTTTAGTGATGTCTACACCTTTGGTCCCACCTTCCGCGCCGAAAACTCCAACACCTCCCGCCACCTGGCCGAATTTTGGATGGTGGAACCGGAAATGGCATTCTGTGACCTTCAGGGCAATATGGACTTAGCTGAGGCCTTTTTAAAACATATTTTCAAAACCGTCCTCGAACAATGTCCCGAAGACATGGAGTTTTTTAATCAACGAATTGATCAAACAGTTTTAGCCACCGCCGATAATATTATCAATAACCAGTTTGAGCGGATTTCTTACACCGAGGCGATCGCATTTTTAGAAAAAGCCGACCGTAAATTTGAATATCCCGTCGAATGGGGCCTTGACCTCCAATCCGAACACGAGCGTTATTTAGCCGAAGAACTGTTTAAAAAACCCGTCATAGTCCGCGATTACCCCAAAGGCATCAAAGCCTTTTATATGCGTCTCAACGACGACAACCAAACCGTCGCCGCTATGGACGTTCTCGCCCCCAAAATCGGCGAAATCATCGGCGGGTCCCAACGGGAAGAGCGCCTAGACATCCTAGAACAGCGCATCCAAGACAACCAAATGCCCCTAGAGGAACTCTGGTGGTATCGTGACCTCCGACGCTACGGCACGGTTCCCCATGCCGGATTTGGTTTAGGTTTTGAACGAGTCGTCCAATTCATGACTGGGATGGGCAACATTCGGGATGTCATTCCCTTCCCCCGCACCCCCATGAACGCGGAATTTTAAGCCTGTTGCGCAATTCCCCTTCCTCGCAGACTGGGAGGGGATGGATAGTCGTCTACCCAGTCTGCTATCATTGACACTCCCATCGCTAAAAGCGAGGGATTCTTGGTTCAACGAGTTTCCTTAACTTGGCAGGACGTATCCAACCAAGCCAGAGGGAATCTCTCCCCAAGCGTGAGTTCCGGTATGCCCTACCGTA
>NZ_JAIHOM010000189.1 GCF_026130165.1 Spirulina subsalsa FACHB-351
CCCGTCCCCGGTACCCTCTCTTGGCACCATCTCCCCCCACCAGACCCCCAAAACACCCCCACCCCCCTTGATTTAACCCCCGACTCCCCCGCCCTCCTCACCTTCACCAGTGGCAGCACCGGACAACCTAAAGCCGCCCTCCGCCGTCACGGTTTTTTAATCCACCAGTACCAGATTCTGAAAGAGATCCTCAACCTCCAACCCGGACAAGTTGACCTCTGCACCCTACCCATTTTCGTCCTTGCTAACCTCGCTGCTGGAGTCACCAGCATCATTCCCGAGGGAAATTTGAAAGTTTTGGGCAAAATCAACCCTAAGCCCATCCTGCGTCAAATGGAACAGCATCAGGTGACACGCCTAGTCGCCTCCCCCGCCTTCCTCGACCGCCTTAGCCACTACGGCCAACAGCAGCATCTCACCTTACCCCACCTACAAACCATTTTCCTCGGCGGGGCCCCCGTCTTTCCCGCCACCCTCCAAGCCCTACAAAAAATCGCCCCCCAAGCCGCCTTAATCGGAGTTTACGGCTCAACAGAAGCGGAACCAATAGCCACCCTGGACTATAGCACCGTAAGTCCTAAAAACTGGCAAAAAATGACCACTGGGGGCGGTTTATTAGTGGGAAAGCCTGTCCTCAACTTAGAAATTATCCCCCCACACTGGGGAGAACCCTTGGGACCCTTCACCGAGAGCGAATTTCAGCATCATAGCTTACCCCCCCACCAAGCCGGGGAAATTGTGGTCAGTGGGGCGCAGGTATTAGGGAGTTATTGGCGAAACTATGGCAATTCCACCACCAAATTTAGAGTCGGGAATCAGGTGTGGCACCGCACCGGAGATGTGGGCTATCGGGACCACGAGGGGCAACTATGGTTATTAGGGCGCTGTGTGGGCTGTGTGGAAGACCAACAGGGTGTTCTCTATCCCTTAGCCGTGGCGGGGGTTTTGGCGGAATGTCCGGTGGTGGTGCGTTCCTTCCTGCTCTCCCGTCGAGGGCAACGGGTGTTAGTGTTAGAGTTAAATCCCAAGGCCGCCCACAGGCGCAAAGGTTGGGGGTTAAAATCCTTCCTCTGGCGAACTTTCTTGCCCCTTTTCCCCCCCTTGGGCATCATCTCCCGGAGCAAGTCCCAAGACTGGCCCCCTCACCCCCTACTCATCCCTGACTCAGAACTCCGCTCCCTCCTAGCCCGTTTAGATTGGGCGCATTTCCAGCAAGTGCAAATCGTCCCCCACATCCCCGTTGATCCTCGACATAATGCCAAAGTAGACTATGGTTTAGCTTTGAAAAAGTACGGTTTCTACGAACCTGACTCCCAGACTTATTCAGCAAGCCCTCATTAGTGACAAGTGAATATGGCCTAAAAAGCCTTTGGTGTCAATTAAACCTAGGTCATACTTTTCTCTCTTTTGTGATAGGGTGAAACCCCACTTTGCCCAACTCAACATCACAGATATATTGTCTGTGAATGCCCTATTTCTAGGTGTTTCTTTACACTGGCTACTCGTCAAGCTATACATTACTTTACAAATAGTTCCGTAGCATATTGCGATTTTGTAACAAAACAAGTCAAGGGTTATCCAGACTTTGTAGATTATGAGATCCTAGAAGACGGATTGATATTATTCGTGAGCTATGGAGAGAAGATAGATTATGATTGCCAACGAAAAACCGGGTAACGAAAAACCAACAGTTGTTATTACAGGAACTTCTTCCGGTGTAGGACTATATGCCTCGAAAGCCTTTGTCCAACGGGGATGGTTCGTTGTAATGGCCTGTCGGGACTTGATGAAAACGAGAAAGGCGGCTCAATCTGTGGGTATTCCCGAAGATAGCTATACTGTACTCCATATTGATCTAGGTTCTCTAGATAGTGTACGCCGTTTTGTCCAAGACTTCCGAAAAACAGGCAGACCCTTAGATGCTTTAGTCTGTAATGCGGCAATTTATATGCCGTTGTTAAAAGAACCCCTATGGTCTTTAGATGGTTATGAGTTGACCATGACGACCAATCATTTAGGGCATTTTCTCTTATGTAATTTGCTCTTAGATGATATGAAAAAATCCCCCCGTGACGATAAGAGAATGGTCATTTTAGGGACTGTTACCCATAATCCTGATGAGTTAGGGGGTAAAATTCCACCGCGTCCTGATTTAGGGGATTTAGATGGCTTTGCCCAAGGATTTAAAGCTCCTGTTACTATGGCAGATGGTAAGAAGTTTGAACCCGTAAAGGCTTATAAAGATAGTAAAGTTTGTAATGTGTTAACGATGCGGGAATTACATCGCCGTTACCATGAGTCTACGGGAATCACGTTTACGTCTCTCTATCCGGGATGTGTTGCGGATACGCCTTTATTCCGCAATCATTACCCCTTATTCCAAAAACTATTCCCTTGGTTCCAGAAAAATATTACTGGGGGTTATGTTTCTCAGGAGTTAGCTGGGGAACGAGTCGCTGCGGTTGTCATTGATTCGGAGTTCCGTCAGTCTGGTGCTTATTGGAGTTGGGGAAACCGTCAGAAAAAAGACGGCAAGTTTTTTGTTCAACGAGTTTCTCGTCAAGCTCGGGATGATGAAAAAGGCGAGAAAATGTGGGATTTCAGCGCTCGTTTAGTGGGTCTAGCTGAAGTGAAGTGCTGATTTAATTAAGAACTACTTTTTTAACCCCAGTTTCAGCGATTAACCGAAACTGGGGTTTTTAATGATAATTTATTTTTTTGCCTGTCTTTTTTCTGGGACTTGTTTTGGTTTTTCAGGCTATCCTAAAAGTTTGGTCAATGACCGATTACGGGATTAGCCACGACGAGCAATCCAGTATTTGCTGACTAGATGATTCTCAATGCGAATATCTGTAAACCCGGCTTGTTCTAAGCGTAGTTGTAAGTCATCATGAATATAATGCCGATAATAGGGTTCATGGTAGAGGGTGGGGAAGTTCTCCATCATGGGGGTAAAGTCAGGACGATCTACGGCTTGCATGGAATCGCAAATGATAAAGACTCCATTGGGTTTTAAGACTCGGAAGGCTTCCTCAATAACTTGTTGGCGAATTTTGCCGGGTAATTCATGGAATAGGAAAACGGACGTTACAGCATGGAAATATTGATCTAAGTAGGGCAATTCTTCCCCTTTGCCTTGGACTAATTGGGGCAATTCTCCGGGAAATTGGGAGAGGAGTTGATTAGCCCGACGGAGATAAGCGGGGGATAAGTCTAGCCCAAATAAAGATGCTTTGGGTAGGGTAGCGCGTAAAGCGCGTAGGGTGTACCCGGTGCCACAGGCAACATCTAAGACTCGAATCTGTTGGGGGAGCAGGTGGGCAAAATTGGCGGTTAACTCGCTCTTGAGGGGGGCTAATATTCTGCGTCGCATGGCATTGGCGCAACCATTGAACAATAGTTCTACTTGAAGGTCGTATAATTCGGCAGAGCGATCGCTTAAATAACCATTGGGTTGATGGTGAAAGTTCTGGAGGTAGTATTTCGGATAGCCTTGGGTTTCAATCTCTGGGTCAAAATGTTGATAGTTTTTCTGGGGCAACCGTTGCCACACTTTCCCCATTTCCAGCCACACTTGTGGGTAGTAACGCAGAAAATCATCCCACTGACTCTCAAATAACAAACTTTGGGGATAAACTCCCTGCTGTGCGTCTTCCCAATCCCGTTCCATGAGGTCGTCATTCATTTGTTTTAACGTTGACAACAGTTCCGGGGAGAGTTCCTGGAGGGGTTGATGCCATGCTTCCGGTAATACCCACTCTGTCAAACGACTAGCGGTCATTTTGTGGGCTAAACTGAGGGCATTTTTGGTCTGTTGAAAGGTTTGATAGGCCAGTTTGCCGAAAAGGTCGGGAATGGCGAGTTGAGGGACTAAGTTGGAAGTTGATGCCATAGGAAAAGGAAATTAAATGAGAGGTTTTGTGAAGTTTTGCAAAGTTATTATAACGGATTTTTCCTAGCTCAAAGGGGTCGGGTCAAGCTGAAGGGTGATCGCCAAGGGGGAGACGTTTTGGGCATCGGTGAGGTTGTACTGTAAGGGGGTGATGGAAATGTAGCGATCGCGGATGGCCTGAACATCAGTCAGAATATGGGCGGGCAAATCGGCATGATCGGGCTGTTCAATCTCCTCGACGGCCTCCCCGGCTAACCAGTAGTAGCTTTTCCCCCTAGGGTCTAAACGCTGCTCAAACTGCTCAATATAGCGCCGTACCCCTTGCCGAGTAATCTTCACCCCAGCGACACCCTCGGGGGGGAGTGCCGGGACATTGATGTTTAATAATGTTGCCTCCGCTAGGGGATGACAGACTAACTTTGCTAACAACTCTTGGATAAACTGGGCGGCTGTAGGGAATTCTTGGGATTGGAAACTGGTTAAACTCACCGCAATGCTGGGAATGCCATCAATTAGCCCCTCCATCGCCGCCGAAACGGTGCCAGAGTAAAGGATATCGGTCCCGAGATTTGCGCCCTGATTTATGCCAGAAAGGACGAAATCCGGGCGTTTTGAGAGGATAGCTTGTAGTCCCAATTTCACACAGTCGGCGGGAGTCCCGGAACAAGACCAAGCTTTAACACTGGGGGCATATAATCCTTCTACGATATTCGCCCGGATGGGCTGATGAATGGTTAAACCGTGACCTGTAGCGGATCGTTCCCGATCTGGACAAACCACTGTCACTTGATGCCCCACTTGGGCGAGGGTATTGGCGAGGGTACGGACTCCGGGGGCAAAAATCCCGTCGTCGTTGCTAATGAAGAGGTTCAGGGGTTGAGTCATGACCTATTGTAAGATAATTCAACACTCATAGTCATAACCGATGCTGACCATTACTGGAACGACTCGCTTGTTAGGGGTGATTGGCCATCCTGTAGAGCATTCTCTGTCCCCCACCATGCACAACGCTGCGATCGCCCACTTAAACCTGAATTATGTCTATTTACCCCTACCCGTCCCCCCAGAAGCCTTAGAGACGGCCTTAGCGGGCTTTCAGGCCATTGGTGTGGTGGGCTTCAGTGTGACGATTCCCCACAAACAGGCGATTATCCCCCTATTAAGCCAAGTGTCCCCCGTAGCCCAGGCCATTGGCGCTGTGAACACCGTCTGGCACACCCCCACCGGATGGCACGGCACCAACACCGATGTCACTGGATTTATGGCGCCCTTAAAATCCTTAGACCGGGATTGGTCGAAGGTGTACCCCGTGGTTTTAGGCAATGGGGGGGCGGCCCGGGCTGTAGTGGCGGGCTGTGTAGAATTAGGGTGTAAACGGGTGGCTGTGGTGGGGCGCGATCGCACCAAACTTGAAACCTTCCAACAGAGTTGGCACAACACCCCCTTCGCCCCAGTCGTGACGATCCACACCTACGACGACCTACCCACCCTGCTCCCCCAGACCCAACTCCTGATTAATAGTACCCCCGTCGGGATGCACCCCCACACCGCAGACAGTCCCCTCCCCCCCGAAGGGTGGCCCCACCTCCCCCCCAGTGCCATCGTCTACGACCTCATCTATACTCCCCGTCCCACCCGCTTCCTCCAACAAGCCCAACAGCGCGGCCTCCTGACCCTTGACGGCACAGAAATGCTCATTCAACAAGGGGCTGCTGCCCTTGAATTGTGGTTACAGCAGCCCGTCCCTGTCGAGATCATGGGTCAGGCCCTCTTGAATGCTCTAGATTCTCCCCACTCCTCCTGATTCATAAAAAATATAGCGGTAAGCGGGAAACTCAGAGGCTTTAGCCCTGAGAGGAAAGCGACTCGGCGAATTTATTCGCCGTGGTCTTCCTGATGATAGACTGACTTACCGATCATGTTTTCTTGAAAGCCCCGATACTTTAGGACGGGGATGAAAAGAAAAACAGTATGTAACCCGCGAAGCGTCAACACTTAATGAGCCTTGCCAGTTTTATTAAGTGTGTTATAATGGG
>NZ_JAIHOM010000190.1 GCF_026130165.1 Spirulina subsalsa FACHB-351
GAAGGCTGTCCCCAAGTTAATCACCGATTGCTGTAAGGCTACAACCGATACACCCGACAGCCAGCTTCGGGATGGGTCTTTCTTGGCTTGGGTAATGACCAGGCGTTGCAACTGGGCATTGCTGGGCTACTTCTCACCCTGAGGAATCGCCTTCATCAGAGCTAGGGCATCGTTCCACACCACACGACAACATCCGAACAGCTTGGCTAACTCGGTTGGCTGACCTGGGGTGGGATAGATTCTGTACTGATATCGGCTTTTCATGATGCTAGGATACCAAAGATAGAGAGGACTGGGGCGATAGACTCCAGCAGAAAAGCCGCCCTGGAAGGGCGGGGCTTCAGACCCATTAGTTTTGGTGAGGTTTGGGAATCACCGTGGCTTTAGTCCGGTGAGGAGTTCAATGACTGTCAAACACTATAGTTTTTGAATTCGATGTTCGTGCCAACGAATCATAATAATCATGGTGACAAAGAGGGTATATCCCGGTTCTTCCATTTGGGAAAAAATAAAGCCACAGGAGGCAACTGATAAAATTGTGAATCGGCAAAAATCATCTTTACAAAGGTGAGCCCAAACGATATATCCTAAAAATAAGTAACTAGCAAGTCCTAACCAACCTGTATCTCCCCAAATTCCTGCCCAACCCCAAAGGGGAGAAAACATACTTGATTGATCTCCTAACCAACTGTTTATGACGGCTTGCCATGTTTCAAAGGTTGCGGGGTGAGAGGTGACACCTAATGGTCCGAGGAGATGTTCATATTCTCTAATCATCCATCCTCCTAAACGTCCTACGGTATGTCCTGGTCCCAAGCCAAATAAATGATGTAAAGGGGTGGTCATGTGAGAAGAAATGATGCGAATTGAAGCTGTTTTGAGTAGGGTCGCTTCTCCATCTGGGCCATAAATTTCTGGTCTTGCCCAAGTGTTGAAAGCGGAACAAGCGGGAATGTTTTGGGCGCAAAATAATAGACCATAAGCGGCTAAAAATCCTCCGATTAACCATTGAATGGCTTCAACGATGCTGGTGAATTTTGTCAAAATTAACAACGCTGCTCCCATAAAGAGAAATAGCATGACTTGTTTACTGTCGGAGACTAACATTTGCCAAAATCCCCATGTTAAGGGAAGAAGTCGTTTCCATAGGGGAGCATTTTTTTCGCTGACCCAATAATATAGACCAAAGGTTAAGGCAACGGATGAGCCAACGACATGACCTGCTCCGGATTCATAAAAAATTCCTTGAATATAGTCGGGATTCCAATATTTTGGGTGCATTTTGAATTGCACAAATAGAATATATTGGGCGGTTGCCCAGATGAGATTACAAAAACCGAAACGAATGACCCACATTCGGAACCAACTAACTCGTTTAGGATTCATGGGAACACAAGCCATTGTTAGGGCAAGGACAAAAGGTTCTCCAAAGAGGAGGAAATTGACTATAACGTTAATGATGCCAGCATCGTTGAGTAGGGCGCTGGCAAACATGATCCAAAGGAATATAAATAAGCCTGCAAATAGCATCCAAGAAATAGCGGTTTGTTCGCGATCTTTGGAACGGCTTTTAGTTAGAGCAATCCAACAAGCTAAGGGGATGGTGGCAAAGTGGGCAAAGTTAATAAAGGAGGGGAAGCCTATGCTGTCAAGCACTCGAGAAAAATAGGCACTAGCAAAGGCTAGGAGAATAAGGGTAGAAGTTTGAATATATCCTCTGTTCTCTTCTTCTGCTAATTGCACTTTATGGAGTTGAGTTAAGCGAGGATTCATGATCTTCGTTGTGACATATTCCTAACTTTAGTTAGAGTCTGCTGAATATCCCTCTAAGCAATGTTAATACGGCTTTGGGTCATTTTAAGTGTGAGAAACTGCAAGATTTTAGGGATAAATAATCAAAAAGGTCTGCCTTTTTTCGATTCCCCCTGTTCCCTAGCTTCACGAGTAGAGTTATTCAGCAAGCCCTAGTTAAGATTGTTCTGAATGACTTCTCGAACTCGATAAATGGGGCGATCTTGAGATTCATGATAGGTGCGCATCATTAGTTCGGCAAGGAGTCCAAAGCTGAAGAGTTGAAGGCCTGTGAGTAGAAGTAGGACGGAGAAGATAAGGAGGGGGCGATCGCCAATGTCTTGACCAAAACCTAGCTTAAGGATGGTGAGGTAACTGGCGAGGATGATACCGAATAGGCTAGAAACAATCCCTAATACCCCAAAAACGTGCATAGGACGGGTTAAAAACTTCTTCATGAAGTAGACGGTGAACAGATCCATCATGACGCGCAGAGTGCGTCCTAGACCGTATTTACTGCGACCGTGTTGGCGAGGGTGATGGCGAACGGGAAGTTCGGTGATGCGAGCGCCTTCGATAAAGGCTAGGGCGGGGAGAAAACGGTGGAGTTCTCCGTAGAGGTTAAGGTCGGCGGCGATTTCGGCTCGATAGGCTTTGAGGGAACAGCCATAATCATGGAGTTTAACGCCGATAATTTTTCCGATGAGCCAGTTGGCTATTTTGGAGGGAAGTAGGCGGGTTAAAGCGGCATCTTGGCGTTTTTCACGCCATCCACTAACGAGATCATAGCCTTCGTTGAGTTTGGCGAGGAGGCGGGGAATATCGGCGGGGTCGTTTTGGAGGTCGCCATCGAGGGTGACAATGACTCGTCCTTGAGCATGATGAAATCCGGCGGACATGGCGGCGGTTTGACCGTAGTTTCGACGGAGGAGGATGGCTCGGAGTTGGGGAAATGCTTGGGTTTGAGTTTTGAGCCATTCACTAGAACCGTCTTGAGATCCGTCGTCTACGCAGATGAGTTCGTAGGTCAATCCGGTGTTGTTGAGACTTTGGGCGATCGCTTCTAATAGTTGGGGTAGACTTTCTACTTCGTTGTAAATGGGGACAACAATGGATAGTTCTGGTTTAAAAGGAGAATCTAAGCTTAGATTTTGGGCATTGTCAGATTGGTTAAGAGGGTTCATAAGTTTAACTGAAAAACCCCATCGCCTTGTGCATGGGGAGGGATAGGTGTGTTTGTTGTTTAGGGTGCGGGTCTTCTGACGACATTCAGATAAATCGTCATTAGCTTCTCATAGTTTTGTTCGGCTGTGTATTTTTGCAAAAATTCTGCTCTGGCGTGGTTTCGCATTTGTTGCAAGAGTTGGGGATGGGCGATCGCATAATCGACTTGACTAGCTAAATCTGCCCCATCACCGGGTCGGAATTTTAAACCTGTCACCTGATCTCGGACTAATTCGGCGATCGCCCCAATATCCGATGCTACCACTGGAGTTCCTTTGGCAAAGGCTTCTATCGCTACTCGACCAAAGGTTTCATACCATTTCGAGGGAAAAACTAAAAACAAAGCCTCTCCCATTAACTTATAAACCTCTGTTAGGGGTTGTTTTCCTAACCACTCAATATGGGGAAAACGTTCTGTGGCTCTGACTACCCAATCCTTTAGGGGACCTTCTCCCACAATTTTCAAGGGAACAGGATGGGCTAATTTTTCCCACGCTTCTAATAAAACGTCTAATCCCTTTTCTACCGACAACCGACCTACATAAAGAGCATAACCCCCCTTGCCTTGGCCTTGTCCGGGGTCAGGACTGACAAAATTTGGTTTCACGACAATTTTCTCTTCTGGTAAACCTGCCTCAATAAGTTTATTTCGCGCAAATTGACTTAAGGCAATAAACTGATTGACCTGTTTATGCCAAGTCTGTAAAAGGCGGTGGGTCGTGATCATTGCTGTTGTCACCCCAGTAACAAGACGATTGTCTCGGTAGCACGCATGAACAATTCCGGGGTAGGGAATAAACTGGCCTAAACAGTCTTCACACACTTGACCTTGGCGAAAAAATAGCCCGTTGGGGCAAAGGAGACGGTAGTTTCTCAGACTTTGGACAACGGGGACTCCTTCCCTTTGAGCCGCATAATAAACCGATGGAGAAATGAGGGGGAAAAAGTTCTGAACATGAATGACATCAATCTTGTGTTGGCGGATTTTATCCCGAACTATCTTATATGATTCCCCTGACCAAATTGTGCGACTAGCTAATTGGAAAGAGTTGAATGTTTTCATTCGTTCTTCATCATTGGTTTCTTGGTAGAACTCGACGATTTCTCCCCGAGAACGTAATAACTTTTCTTCCGCCGCTGAGGATTCATCTTCTCCCCCTCGAATCTGATATAAATTATGAATCATTAAAATACGCATAGTAGTTGCTTGTATCAAGTGGGTTTTCTGGCAACACTCAGATAAATTTCTTCTAAACGTCGGGTTTGTTGCGCTCGATCAAAGTGCTTTACCATTTGCTCTCGTCCCTCTCGGCTAAACTGTTGCCATAACTCAGGATTTCTGAACAGTTCTAAAATGTACCCTCCTAGTCCCTGACTGTCTTGTTCTGGGGTGAGAAATCCGGTTTTCTCGTGAAAAACTACTTCAGGAATACCTGCGTGATAGGTACTGACTACTGGGAGTCCCATAGCTTGGGCTTCTAAAATGACATTGGGGAGTCCTTCTGAATCTCCTTCTGGAGAGGTGATGCTAGGAGTGGCTAAGATTTGGGCTTGATTCATCCATGTTTTGACTATTGTTTGGGGTTGAACACCTAGAAATTGGTACTGTTTTAAGGTTTGATGGGCAAGGGTTTCTAGGTCTTGTTTCAGGGGACCATCCCCAATGATTACTAATTTTACGTTGGGTAATTGCTGTTGAACTTCGCTCATGGCGAGTATGAGGAATTTAACCCCTTTTTTCTCGGTTAAACGACCTACAAAAAGAACTGTCGGTTGACGGGAAATCTGAGGATTGGGGCTAAATTTCTGGATGTCAACTCCGTGATAGTGGGTGATGATTTTCTCTGGGGGAAAACCTTGTTCTAACAATTTTTGCTGGAGAAATCGACAGACGGTGAGGAAAAGGTGACTGTCTTGCTGGAGTTGAGGTAGTCGTTGAAAATAGAGCCAGTGGTTGAGGGAGGTATAGCGGGCTGAATCGGCTCTGATTGTGGCATCTGCGCCCCGATAATGGACGATGAGGGGAATTTTGAGCGATTTTGCCCAAGGCAGGGCTAAAGTGCCACTGAGTCCAAATTGGGCATGAATGAGTACGGGGTCAAGGGCGCGGATTTTGGCATAGAGTTGAGGTGCAAATCCGGTGAGTTTAAAGATTTGTTCTTGTAGTTTGCCCACTGGACCGCCTTGATTGACGACCCAAGTTCGATCGCTTGGTAATTCTAAACCTTCTACCCGTCGTGACCCCACATAATACCCCTTGAACTCTTGAAACTGTTCCACCGGGTCGCGAATAAAGGTTTGAGAGGGGGGAAGTAATAAACTGCTAAAAATAATCACATTTTTCATGCCACTTTTTCGATTAAGTTTTACTTTGGACGTAGATTATTTTGTTGTTGTTTTTCTGTTGTGAGTCTGTGATTGTTAGATTTCATCTGCCTTCTTTGTGTCTCGTCTCTCCTACCGGAAATTTTCGATTAGAGCTTCACTGTTCTAGCGCGACTTATTATTGATTGATAGAATCCTCTGAGAACTATGTTATCATGGGAGTCAATAAGAGACACAAATGCTATTTGTCGAATTTAAGGTTTACGCCAGAAGTGTTGAATCGGTACTTATGAACTAGGTAAAAATGGACATAGTAACCCTGTCAAGAGGTAAATTTAACCAGGTGGGACTAGCTCTTTAAACCAGTGTACATAGCTAATTTTTTGGCACAT
>NZ_JAIHOM010000191.1 GCF_026130165.1 Spirulina subsalsa FACHB-351
GGAAGCCAATTACTCTAAGACCCGCAGGGCTACATTTAATCTTACTGTTCATATTGTGTTGGTGACTAAATATCGGAGAAAAGTATTCCAGAAAGAACATTTAGAGTTCTTATTAAAAAATCTGTGGCGAGCCAAGACTCTCCAGAGTATTAATTGTGCTTCGCTGTTTCTATATTGGTTGGCTTTTCATCTCATCGGTGAAACCGAGAGCCTTCAAGCCAACATTTAAGGTAAAATACTCCTCGTCTGTTGGCACACTGTGCTGAAAACAGAACAGCGCGCTCCTGTTAAAGCACAGGATTTTATTGTGCCGTCACTCTTTCCCTTCTTGATAAACCTTCTTTTTAAATGACCTCTCTTATCCCAAAACACCAAAAAGCCAAAGCCCTGAAACCGGGGAGCCGTCCCCCCGCCAAGGAACTCTGTAGCGAGTGTGGGCTGTGCGATACTTACTATATCCATTACGTTAAGGAAGCCTGTGCGTTCCTCAATCAACAGATTGCGGAATTGGAGGAAGAAGCTCACGGGCGATCGCGCAATTTAGAAAAATCCGATGATCTCTACTTTGGGGTACATCAGGAAATGATGGCCGCCCGCAAAAAACAACCCATTGAGGGGGCGCAATGGACGGGGATTGTTAGCACCATTGCCTGTGAAATGCTCACCCAGGGCCAAGTGGAGGGAGTGGTATGTGTCCAAAATCAACCCGATGATCGGTTTGGTCCCATGCCCGTCATTGCCCGCACCCCAGAGGAAGTCTTAGCTGCTAAGGTCAATAAACCCACCCTGTCGCCTAATCTCTCGGTTTTAGAACAGATTGAACAGTCGGGGATGAAGCGATTGTTAGTGATCGGGGTAGGCTGTCAAATCCAAGCCCTGCGGGCGGTACAGTCGGAACTGGGGTTAGAAAAACTCTATGTTCTAGGAACGCCCTGTGTGGATAATGTCAGCCGGGCAGGATTGCAGAAATTTCTGGAAACTACCAGTAAATCGCCGGATACGGTGGTGCATTATGAGTTTATGCAGGATTTCCGTGTTCATTTCAAGCATGAGGACGGATCGGAGGAGTTAGTGCCATTTTTTGGCTTGAATACAAAGGAGCTTAAGGATGTATTTGCCCCTTCTTGTATGACTTGTTTTGATTATGTGAACTCCTTGGCCGATTTAGTGGTGGGCTATATGGGCGCGCCCTTTGGCTGGCAGTGGATTGTGGTGCGCAATGAGACGGGGCGAGAAATGCTCAATCTGGTGCAGGATCAACTGGATACCCAAGCGGTGTTTTCTAAGGGCGATCGCCAACAAGCCGTACAACAGAGCATTCCCGCCTACGATAAGGGCGTGACGCTCCCCATGTGGGCAGCCAAACTCATGGGGGTTGTGATCGATAAAATTGGACCCAAAGGGTTAGAATATGCTCGTTTTTCCATTGACTCCCACTTCACCCGGAATTATCTCTATGTGAAGCGGAATTACCCGGAAAAACTCCCCCATCATGTCCCTGAATATGCCCAGCGTATCGTGAATCAGTATCAGTTACCGGAATAAGTCCGAGAGGGAGCAGGGAATTGATAATTGACAATTGATAATTGATAATTGATAATTATTCCCGACTCCCGATTTGGGGCTCAAGCGCAACTACAAACCTGATTCCCGATTTGGGGCCCAAGCGCAACTACGAAGCGGATTCCCAATTTGGGGCCCAAGCGCAACTACGAACCTGATTCCCAATTTGGGGCCCAAGCCCAACTACAAACCTGATTCCCAATTTGGCGCTGAAGCGCAACTACGAACCTGATTCCCGATGCCCTGTTCCCTTAACTTATCAGCTTTGCCCCACACCCCACTGTCCCCCCATGCCTCAAACCCTTGTTGTTAAAATAGGTACATCGAGCCTTACCCATCCCGACACTGGGCGTTTAGCTCTCTCCAATATCGCCAGCTTAGTGGAAACCCTCACAGAGTTACGAGAACAACATAATCGCGTGGTGTTAGTCTCCTCCGGAGCGGTGGGCATTGGGTGCCGTCGTCTCAACTTGCCGGAACGCCCTCGGACTATGGCTAGGAAACAGGCGATCGCCGCCGTCGGACAAGGGCGCTTAATGCGCATCTATGATGACCTGTTTAGCAACCTCAAACAACCCATTGCTCAAATCTTACTCACGCGGCGGGATCTCATGCAGCGCAGTTCCTACGTCAACGCCTACAACACCTTTCAGGAACTCTTTGAACTGGGCGTGATCCCCATTGTCAATGAAAACGATACTGTCGCCGTGGATGAGTTGAAATTTGGCGATAATGACACCCTCTCCGCCCTCGTCGCCAGTTTAGTCGAGGCCGATTGGTTGTTTCTGCTCACTGATGTAGATCGGCTCTATTCGGCGGATCCCCGTTCCTCACCCGATGCTCAACCCATTGTTCAAGTTTCCGCCTCCCAACTGGCTACCCTCCAAGTAGAAGCGGGGAATAAGGGATCTCAATGGGGAACCGGAGGCATGGCGACCAAATTAGCAGCCGCCCGCATTGCTACCAGTGCCGGGGTAAGAACGGTAATTACCCACGGGCAAAAACCCGGTTATTTACCCAAAGTTCTCCAAGGGGAGCAGATTGGTACCCAGTTTGAACCCCAACCCCAACCGGAAAACGCACGCAAACGCTGGATTGCTTACGGCTTAGTGGCAATGGGCAAATTGTATTTAGATGATGGGGCGGTGCGGGCGATTTGTGAGGGGGGGAAATCCTTACTCGCCGCCGGAATTACCCAAACTGAGGGGGAGTTTCAAGTGTCCGATGCCGTTCAGTTGTGCGATCGCAACGGAAACGAAATCGCCCGAGGTTTAGTGAACTACAACAGCAGCGAAATCCAACAAATTCAAGGCCTCCGCTCCGACCAAATCCCCAAAATTCTCGGCTACATGGGAACAGAAACCGTCATCCATCGGGATAACTTAGTTCTCGCCTGACCCCCCAATCTGAACCCCTTCCCCAAGAAATTTAAAGTTTTTTATTAAATTCTCACAATATTGACAAAGAAACACAAATATGTCCAAGAGTTAGGGTACACTGAGAATGTACATTGACGACACCAACAGGGAAATTGCATTTTCGCCCAATAGTTTCGTGTGGCGCGTGATTTCTGCCATTTGCTTCCGTTTCCGAGTGGAGAAGCCAGACCGCTACAGGTTCGCCCAGTGCCGATCAGCCTAGGGAGAAAAAATCTTAAGAGGGAGAAAAAATCTTAAGAAAGTATTAAAAGGTATACAATAACTCTTGGTGTTTGGAGGACAAACCGTGTTTTTACGACTTGCACAGCAACACCGCCAATTTGTTCGGGATTTAGTCATGAATCTTCAAGCACTGGCCACAGTTCTGGAAAATCAAGGCTATTTAGCATCCTGTTACACCTGCGGTAGTGAAATGAACAGCGCTTCTTTCATGGTCAGTTTAGGAGAAGATCATCTGATCCGCTTTTTGGTGTCCGACTATGGGATCACCTGGACAGAAATGCGGGATGATCGCGAATTAATGAAGCTCGAAGGAGCAGAAGCCATTAGTCAGTTACAAGACTTAGCCGATTTAGTCAAGTATTCCATCCCCCCTCACGAATTCCTTAAAGGACGTTCTGGGGAGTTCGCAAAACCCGTTCAAGTGTGACAGACTATCCCTCTACGAAGCTTAGAGAGTTGGAGAAATAGTCTGTCAAACCACTGAGAGTAGTGAGTCCCCACTGCTCCTAAGCCCTCACGCTTGAGGGCTTGTTTTCCTATGGGAATCGATCCAAACTAGGGACTCCAGATCCGGGACGGGAGAGAGGACTGTAATCCTAGTTGGCCGTCCCAATCAAGGGGCTATACCCTCGCCACTAGAGTGATCCCCACGATCCCCACTCAGATTTAAGGCGCAATAGACTACAGCAGTTACTTTTCCCAATTATAAGAAATGTCAAGGAATAGGGCAAATTTGTTTAACTTCCTTAATATAAATTATTCTTGATTCACGAAACGTCAAGAAAATAAAGAAAATATTACGAATTTTCCCAAAGAGTCCGATCCCTGAGATCATAAAAACAGTTCAAATGGGGTCAGCCAATATAAAGACCCTAAACATATATAAGCTCGATTAATATAAAAACCCAAAGACCTCTAGCTTTATTACTAAAGCTAGAGGTCTTTGCTATGATTTGGGCTTGACCTAAATTTGCAGTGATCCCCTAGGGATAAGAATTGATCCCTAGGGTTATCTTTCCAGATATCAAGGGGTTTTTCCCCTATGAGATCCCCAGTTACTCAGCAAATACATAACGATAAAGCTCACTAGGATCCGGTTCAGGACTGGTTTCCGCGAACTTAACCGACTCATTGACCAATTCCTGAATCTTGTCATCAATCCCTTTTAAATCTTCCTCCGAGGCTAAATTCCGCTCAATCAATTGCCCAGCCAGCTTTTTAATCGGATCCCGAGACAACCAGAAATCTTTTTCCGGCGCGCTGCGCAACTCATCGGGATCAGCGAGAGAGTGGCCGCGGAAACGATAAGTGAGCGCCTCAATCAACGTGGGGCCTTCTCCGGCTCTAGCTCGTGCCACGGCCTCTTGAGCCACCTTCCGCACAGCTAAAACATCCATCCCATCCACTTCTACCCCCACCATGCCAAAAACACTGGCTTTTTTATAAATTTCTGGTTGAGACGTAGCCCGATCATGAGCCATCCCAATCGCCCATTTATTATTTTCCACCACATAGAGAATGGGCAACTTCCACAAAGCCGCCATATTCAAACACTCAAAAAACTGGCCATTATTACTGGCTCCATCCCCGAAAAAACAGGCCGTCACTTGATCCGCCGACTCATCCCCCATGGTTTCCCGGCGATATTTCGATTGGAACGCGGCCCCCGTTGCCACCGGAATCCCTTCCGCCACGAAGGCATAGCCCCCTAATAAACGATGAGTCCCTGAAAACATGTGCATGGAACCGCCACGTCCTTTACTACAGCCTGTTTCCTTGCCGAATAATTCCGCCATCACCTGCCGGGCGGGAACACCTGCACTCAAGGCATGGACATGATCCCGATAGGTACTACAGACATAATCCTCTCCGGGGCGCATCGCTCGAATGACTCCCGTCGAAACCGCTTCTTGACCATTGTAGAGATGGACAAAACCAAACATTTTGCCCCGATAGTACATTTCCGCGCATTTATCTTCAAACAGGCGACCGAGTACCATATCCTCATAGAGCATTAGCCCTTCCTCTCGGGTAATGTGAAAGGAAGAGGTATCAATCACGGGGAGGGAGCGCTCTGTAAAGGTGTTGGGGTCGTTCATAGGTGCTTCTCGTAAAACCATGTAGTGTTGTTGCCGCCAAGGGAACGGCAATAGGTTATTCTGACATATTTTCCGGGCTTTTGCTCAGGCTTTTATGGGAGCGATCGCCGTTTTAATCTCTAACACCGTTCTCCGTCCCTTGGGCTACCGGATTAACCAACAACCGTTACCGATCATGTTTTCTTGAAAGCCCCGATACTTTAGGACGGGGATGAAAAGAAAAACAGTATGTAACCCGCGAAGCGTCAGCACTTAATGAGCCTTGCCAGTTTTATTAAGTGTGTTATAATGGG
>NZ_JAIHOM010000014.1 GCF_026130165.1 Spirulina subsalsa FACHB-351
TGCGGTCGGTACTGTGCCTCAACTGTGGTGCAGAACAAGACCGGGATGTGAATGCCAGTGTAAATATTATGGCGGCAGGGCTTGCCGACCTGAATGGACAGGCGTTAAGCAGTGTGAGACCCCAATCGGGGGCGGTTGCTTGTCTGTCTACCCATCAGGAGTCCACTTAATGTGGACAGACTGGGAATCCCCGTGCCTTTAGGCCGGGGAGGATGTCAATTTAGGATACACCCGATCACACCAGAATAATGTTCCAGCACTGACACAGAGGGGAATGGTCAGTAAGTTTAACAAGGGAACACTACATAAAACCCAACAAACAAGGCTAAAACTGGCACTAGCAGGTAAGGTCATTAAGACAATTTTGACTTTTTTCCGAAAGGGAAAGCGACGACGTTCTGATGGACCGTCGAGGAAGTCAAGGCAAGCAATAAACGCGGTGAGGGATACCCAACAAATGGTTAAAAAAAGGGGGCCAACTCCCGGAATAAAACCCAAAATCAGTAAGGGAATAGCTAGACCTAACCAGAAAACCAGTTTTTTGAGTTCAAAGAGTAAGGCTCGCCAAATATCCCGGATGATGCCAATATCAATGGTGGTGGCCTGACCGAGGCGCTGTTCTTCTAGTTTTTCTGAGAGTAAACCATACCAAGGTGAGCCTAAAATGCTGCCAAATTGTAGCAATAAAAACCCGGTGATTAAGAGTAAGAGGATTAATATAAGACCTTGGAATACATAACCTAGGGCGAGGATAAGATTATCTAATAAGCCTAACCAAGGGGGTAAGGTGGCGATCGCATTATTCACCCCTTGAGTGACTTGTAAGGTCAACCGTTCCACCCCCCGAAGACCCGGCAGGAGTAAGCTGAGATATAATACAACCCCAATGATCAAATTCACCAAAATGGGCAAGATGAGATAAGCAAGGAGTTTAGGCGTTTGCCAAAAAACCGCGATCGCACGGAACGGATAAATTGCCCCAGAAACCAATCCACGCACCATGAATTCACCTAATCCCGTCTAACGCATTTAACACTTGATTAGCCGTTGCCGTCCACCCCACAATTCCCCCCTGCGCCGAAATCATCGCTAAAGTGGCCTGTTTAAACTCCGGGAAATAACTAGCTGTAGCATCTTCCACCAACAAACATTCATAGCCTCGATCATTGGCTTCCCGCATGGTACTTTGAACACAGACCTCCGTAGTGACTCCCGTTACAATTAAATGGGTGATACCTTGGGTCTGTAAAATGTCCTCTAAAGGGGTATTATAAAAAGCCCCCTTGCCCGGTTTCGGGATGATAAATTCTCCTCGTTCAGGGGTCAATTCCGGGATAATGGCGTTACCCGGTTCTCCTTTAATCAAAATTCTACCCATTGGCCCCTCATCTCCAATTTTCAGTAGTCCTTCCCCCCGCATTAACTTACTCGGAGGACAGTCAGAGAGGTCAGGAGCATGGGATTCTAGAGTATAAATAATCGGCCATTGTTCTTGGCGAAACTTCTCTAGCAGACGCTGGAGAGTAGGGACAATTTCCCGTAGGGTGTTCACTTCATTGCCCAGAGATTCACCGAAACCCCCTTGTTCAAGAAAATCCCGTTGCATATCAATGATGACGAGGGCAAATTGACCGGGTTTCGGGAGGGGATAGGGATAGGGTTGAGCGAGAATAAAAACCATAGGGACTATCTCAGGATCAATGGTTACTTCTTCATTATTGCCCTTGTGGGTGGACATGATCATGGCCAGCCATAGCTTGACCAATTTGCAGGAGATCCGCCTCAGAGATCGGGCTTTCATAGACTAAACGCCCTTCACTAATCACCAAAATGCGATCGCCCAAGCTTAACAACTCATCTAAATCCTCACTCACTAACAAGACCCCAACCCCCCGGTTTCGTGCCGCCACAATTTGCTCATGAATATAGTCTACCGCCGCAAAATCTAAACCAAAACAGGGATTCGCCGCAATCAGCAGTTGAATCTGAGGAGACGATAATTCTCGCGCTAAAACCGCCCGTTGAATATTCCCCCCCGATAACTGCTCCATAGGCGTTTCAGGGGAAGGAGTTTTAACCTTAAACCCTTGAATTAACTCCTGGGCCCGCTCCCGCATCGCTTTGAGGATTAACCACACCCCCCAACGAGTTTGGGGTGGACGGTCAAACGTGCGCAGAGCCATATTTTCCGCCACCGAAAAATGGGGAACACAAGCATTGCGCAGGGGTTCTTCCGGCAAAGCCACCACCCCATAGTCCAACATTTCTCGCCTTGTGGCATGGTAAACCTGACCTTGAATTGTGACCCGTCCCCCCGTAGCAGAACGCTGACCCGCCAAGACTTCCACCAGTTCCTTTTGTCCATTCCCCGAGACTCCCGCGATCGCCACAATCTCCCCCCGTCCCACCCTTAAACTCACCCCCCGCACCGCCTCCAGCCCATTATCTTTCAAAACATGGAGGTCTTGAAGCTCTAAAATCGTCTCCCCTTCCAGCCAAGGCGTTTTATTCAAGACTTTAGGCGGTTTCGCCTCCCCCAACATCATCACGGCCAAATCCGCCACCCCCAAATCCGCCACCTTTCCCTGACCAGCCACCGCACCCCGACGCAACACCGTCACCTCATCCGCAAACGCTGTCACCTCCCGAAACTTATGGGTAATCAGCAGAACACTCAACTCCCCCCGTTCAACGGCCTGATGGAGCAGTCCTAACACCTCATCGGCCTCTTGGGGAGTCAAAACAGAAGTCGGTTCATCTAAAATCAACAAACGGCTTTGTAAATACAGTTGCTTGAGAATCTCTAATTTTTGCTTCTCTCCTGCCGCCAACTGGCTCACAGGAACATCTAACGGCACTCGAAAGGGGGTAGTCTCCAAAAACGCCGCCAGGGCTTCATACTCTTGAGGCCAGTTCAGCCAATTTTTGCGATCATAACGAGCTAAGACCAAATTTTCCGCCACCGTCATGGCCGGAATCGAGGTGAAATGTTGATACACCATACCCACCCCATACTGATGGGCCCGGCGAGGAGAGTCAATGGTGCGAGATTGACCATTAATCACAATATCCCCTCGGTCAGGATGATAGTAGCCCATAACACATTTCACCAGCGTACTTTTTCCCGCCCCATTCTCCCCCAGCAAAGCGTGAAACGTCCCCGGTTTAATGCGTAGGGAGACGTGATCTAAAGCCACTAACGGACCAAAATGCTTGCTTAAATGGACAATTTCTAGGTTAGGGGGAGGGGTCATCATTGAGCCACCAAAAACGGAAAGACACCGCCTATTATAGGGGTGTCTTCCGGGTGAAAATTTATGCTAGGAGCTTAAACCCCCTAACTTAAAGACTCTAAATAGTCTCGCACCCGATTACGCCGTTTGGGTTGACGAAGTTTTTGTAATGCTTTGGCTTCAATTTGTCGCACTCGTTCCCGGGATAACTCCAGCGCTCGCCCGATTTCCGCTAAAGAATAAGGCTGTCCGTTGTTCAAACCGTACCGCATTTGAATCACATCCCGTTCCCGACTGGTCAAATCCGTGAGCATATGTTGCAATTCTCTAACCAAGGCTTCCCGCATTAGGGTGTCTTCGGGAGAAGCTTCTTCGGTTTCTAGGAGATCCCCTAACTCCGTGTCTTTTTCCTTACCGACTTTAATTTCTAAAGATACGGAACGAGGAACCCGTAATAAGACTTCCCGCACCTGATCCGGGGTCATATCCAGTTCCTTGGCGATGTCCTCGGTTTTGGCAGTCCGTCCTTTTTCTTGGGAAATCTTGCGTTGGGCCTTCTTGATTTTGTTTAACTTCTCGGTGATATGGACTGGGAGGCGAATGGTGCGGCTTTGAGTGGCGATCGCCCGAGTAATCCCCTGACGAATCCACCAGTAAGCATAGGTACTGAAACGATACCCTTTCGTGGGGTCAAATTTTTCTACCGCTCGTTCGAGTCCCAGCGTTCCCTCTTGGATTAAATCCAACAACTCCAGACCCCGATTTTGGTATTTCTTCGCCACGGAAACCACTAGGCGCAAATTCGCCTTAATCATATGTTCCTTAGCGCGAATCCCCGATTTTTGGATTTCCTCCAACTCCTCACCATTCAAATCTGCCAAAATTGCCCAGTGCAGTTTCCCGCTCCAGAGTGCCTGTTTCAGGTCCACCACATCCAAATTCACCTCCTTGGCCCAACGTTCCCAAGAAGGGCGATGTCCTAATTGTGCCGCTAAACGATCATGCGCTTCAATCAAATTCATAAAGCGCGCCATCAATCGGTTCTGATAGGATGCTAGGAGATGAGCAACCACTAACTGTTCCTGTACCCACTGTTCCTGTACCCACTGTTCCTGTACCCCAAGAGAACCCACGCCCTCTAAAATGGCTTTAATCAGGATGACAGAAGTTGGTCTGCGAGCGGCTGCCGCCCCCTGAGCCCGCAAATTCAACAAAGCAACATAGCGTTGAATGATTTGCGCCTCAGAAACCTCCTCATCTCGTTTTAATAACGGGACGCGGCCAATTTCGGTTAAGTATAAACGCACGAGGTCAGTAGTGTAGCGACCCGACCGTTTCGGAGCTTCTAGATTGGGTTCGGAGCCGTCCCAATCCTCCTCCATGAAGTCTGACGACAGGACTTGTGCCGCGTCATTGGACTCCTCAAAGGGAAAATCAAGGGTGTGAGACAATTCTAGATTGTCTTCCGGGGGGCTGATAGAGAAAGGAGGGGTTGGCATGGTAATTTCTCAATAACAAGCGGGGGCAACAACAGCATTAATCCGATTGGTCTGATTAAAGTTAATCCTAGTCAAGATTTTGCGTTGTGATGCAAACTGTGATCCATATCCCCGGGATAGAGTTGGTTTAAGCAAATCGGTTATAAATGATATAGGGAAATTGTGTGGATACAGTGAGGACATGAGAACATCCTTGACCTTCAGTATAAAGAGAAAGTAAGTCCTCAGTAGTGACTTTCGTCAAAGGATATGTTAATCTACATCACTTCTTACCCCGATTCCTGAAAAGTAAGTGATTTTCTCTCGGGTCGAATCTATAATGATTTTGGCATCACCACGAGTTGAGTCGTGACATCCTCCCAACTCTGAATCAATTGTTTAATTCCAGTGGATCTGGAAAAAAGGACTGGTAAAGTGGGGGATGGCTAAAACTAGCCATCTTTTATCGATTCATCTGAAAAGACCTATGCCCATTTCCCACGCTCAACCTGCTCTACTGGTGCTGGCTGATGGTACCTCCTACCGTGGCTTTTCCTTCGGTGCGCCTGGCACAGCGATTGGTGAAGTTGTGTTTAACACCGGAATGACCGGGTATCAAGAGGTTTTGACCGACCCCAGCTATTGCGGCCAAATTATCACCTTTACTTATCCAGAGTTGGGCAACACGGGAGTGAATGCCGAGGATGAAGAGTCTGCCCATCCCCAAATCCGCGCCGTGATTGCCCGTAATATTTGCTATCGTCCCAGTAATTGGCGCTCTACCCAATCTTTACCGGATTATCTCAAACAACATCGTATTCCGGGGATTTATGGCATTGACACCCGTTCCCTCACTCGAAAAATTCGCACAGTGGGAGCAATGAATGGGGCATTGTCAACCGAAATTCTGGATCCTGATGAGTTACTCCGTCAAGTTCAAGGCGCTCCTTCTATGGCTGGACAAAATTTAGTCAAAGAGGTGACGACTAAAACGCCCTATGAATGGTCTGATGTGACTGAGGGAAACTGGGAGTTTAAGGAAGGGGAAGCCATCACGGGTGAACCTTTACGGGTGGTGGCGGTGGATTTTGGGGTGAAACGGAATATTCTCAAGCGTTTGGCGAGCTATGGCTGTCAGATTACGGTGGTTCCGGCTAATACGCCCCCAGAAGAGATTCTCAAGTACAACCCGGATGGTATCTTTCTCTCCAATGGCCCTGGGGACCCCTCTGCGGTTCAGGAAGGTATTGTAACGGTGAAAAGCCTCTTGGAAAGTCAAAAACCGATGTTTGGCATCTGTATGGGGCATCAGATTTTAGGGCTGGCGCTGGGGGCGGAAACCTTTAAGTTGAAGTTCGGCCATCGGGGGTTAAATCAACCCTGTGGTTTAAGTCAGAAGGTGGAAATTACCAGCCAAAATCATGGTTTCGCGGTGACGGCGGAATCTTTAGGGGAGGATATTGAGATTACCCACTTTAATTTGAATGATCAGACGGTGGCGGGTTTGGCTCATAAGAAATTGCCCTTTTTCTCGGTGCAGTATCACCCTGAAGCGAGTCCAGGTCCCCATGATGCAGACTATTTGTTTGAAAAGTTTGTTCGTCTGATGGCGGAAAATCGGGCGGCGCAGAATTGATTGAGGGCAGGGGGCGATCGCCGCTTTTCCAATTCTTTTACCCAAAAAGACCGAATAACCGATATACTAGAGCATTGATTCTATAAGGCTACAGTGAGGAGGAAGTTATTCCTGAAGCACTTAACCTAACCGTAAGCTTAAGGGGCACGCGAGAAGTTAGGAAAGATTGCCAAATATTTCGGCTGACTGGGCTACTTGACGCTTTTTCTGAACCAACTTTTCGGAAAGTGTTAAGTGCCTGCATTGAGGATGGCCCCAAAAACACCATTCTAGTGCTATCACAAATTGATTTTGTCGATAGTTCCGGTCTAGGTGCGCTTGTGCAATTAGTTAAGCAAGCGCAAACCTTGGGTGGAAAGGTTCAAATTGTGACCAACGCCCGTGTGACTCAAACCGTGAAGCTCGTTCGCTTAGAAAAGTTTCTGTCTTTACAACCCTCGGTTGAGGTAGCACTGGAAAATATTCAAAGTGCTTCCTAGGGGGTCAGGCTCAGAGGGCCAAGCTCTGTTAAACGCTTTCTGATGTAATATGCTAGGAAAGCGTTTTAGCAGTTGTTTCGCCCGGCCTATCTTTAAATGTCACTCGTAAAATGTCAATCATAGGACTCCCGTTAGAACCGATGGGTTTAACGGTGGGAGTGTCAAAGTCTTCAATTATGGCGATCGCGTCCGAAAATCAGGAGGGAGGACGGGGTTTTGTTGTCCCATCCCCTCCGACCCTGCTCCAATCCCTGTTTTACGGGAAGGTCGTTTTTTGTGATTCAACCCTCGCCCTCAAGCCAATCTGATCCCGGTTCTCTGTTGGGGGAGCCTTGGGGAGAAGTGGATGCCCTGACCTCTTCCCTAGAGGGGCAGCCCGTGGAACGTCTCTCTCCCATCGCTTTGGCCTATTTGGGGGATGCCATCTATGAGCTTTATATTCGTCAGTATTATCTGTTTCCCCCCCGTCGGATTGCTCAATATCACCAGCTTGTGGTGGCTCAAGTCCGTGCAGAACGCCAAGCAACTCAGTTACAATTATTGTTGCCCCAATTAACGCCGGAAGAGTTAACGATGGTAAGACGGGGACGCAATGCTACCCATCGCCGTCCTCCCCGTTTGGCTCCCGAAATTTACCAACAAGCGACCAGTTTAGAAACTTTGGTTGGCTATTTGTATTTAACGAATCCCCAGCGCCTTCATGATTTGCTGGTGCAGTTGCAATTGGATTAGAGTTTTTAAGTTTTGCCTTTAACTTCTACCCGTTTTTTTCTTCAGTACACCCTAGGACTATTGTATTATGGATTTACCTCGTTCTTCCGCTAAACCTTCTTCGGCCCGTCCCACTCGGGGGGTTGGCAAACCTGCCGGGAAACGGATTCGCGCTCGGGTGAAAGGCAAACCCGCCCGGCGCGATCGCACCTTTGGAGAGGAGTCATTTTCGGCTCAGAATCCCTCAAACCGCCAAGGGACCCCCCATCGGGTGACAAAACGCTCAGAACAACCTGAAAGTCAAGAGTTAGGCGGTCGCAAGAAAATGATTTCCTCGGGTTATCACAGGAATCCCCTAGCCAAAGACCCATCAGAAACCCCAGAAAATCCCGATTTGATCTATGGTCGTCATGCCGTGTTAGCCGCCTTAGAAAGCGATCGCCAACTCAATCGCCTCTGGATTATTCCCCGTCTGCGCTATGATCCCCATTTTCACTCCCTGATTGAACAGGCCAAGGCTAAAGGCACCGTCGTGGATGAAGTAGCACCCCGTCGTCTGGAACAAATGACCCAAGGGGCAAACCATCAAGGAGTCGCCGCCCAAGTCGCCCCCTATACTTACTGGGAATTAGCCGATTTAATCACCCAGGCGAAAAGTAAAACAGAGCATCCGGTGATTTTAGTAGCCGACGGGATCGAGGATCCCCATAATTTAGGGGCGATGATTCGCACGGCCGAAGCGATGGGATCGCAAGGATTGGTGATCCCCCAACGGCGCGCCGTGGGGATCACCTCTGGCGTAAGTAAAGCGGCCACGGGAGCTTTAGAAAATTTTCCCGTAGCTCGGGTTGTCAATCTCAGTCGAGCGTTGGAAGAATTGAAGGCCGCCGGTTTTTGGATTTACGGCACAACAGCCGGGGCGGAAACCCCCCTCCATAAGGTGAAATTTGAGGGTGCGATCGCCCTAGTCATTGGTTCCGAGGGCAAAGGTCTGAATTTATTAACCCAGCGCAACTGTGATGTTCTGGTATCTATCCCCACCACGGGCAAAACCCCCAGTCTTAATGCCTCTGTGGCCACAGCCATGACCCTCTATGAAGTCTATCGTCAACGCTGGAGCGAAGCGGTTTATTTGGAAACTGTGTCTGAATAGACTTTAAAAAAATGAGCATCCAGAGTATAAAGGGAGTGAAAAATCCGTCATCGTTAAGTATTGTAAAGAGCAAGGCATTATAATGCCAGGTTGAATCCTGCTAAATCGGGGAAGAACATGAAAGATACTGTGGTTCAGATTCTTAACTTCTTTGGCTGGGCATGGTGGGTGGAAGTGAAAACCGAAAACCCCCGTTGCACCTATTATTTTGGCCCGTTCGCCAATCAACAGGAAGCCCAAGAAATGAGTAGTGGATACGTTGACGACCTCAAAGACGAGGGAGCGCAAGGCATTAGTGTTTATATCCAACGCATGAAACCGGATGACTTAACGGTTTTTGATGAGTTGGGGGAGACTCCTGACCATGAGAGATTCCCCACTCTTAGTGGTCAGTTATCCTAGGGGCGCAGGGGAGGAGAAATGAAGGGCAGTCTAAACCCTGTTGTTAGGGTCTGGTGAGTGGGTATTAGCCTGCCCGACATTCATCTCCTTACTGCGTCACTTCGGGATGAGCCTTTAGCCACTCCTGAAGGCGTGTTTGTAGAGCGCTGGGAACTTCCCAAGGGAATAAATGGGCTGTGTGGTGATAACAGTGCCATTCACAATTTGGTAACGCGAGAGCCGTTTCCTGACTTGACTCGGGGGTAATGTGAACATCCTCTGACCCGGCGAGCATAAGACAAGGAACCGTGATCTTCTGGAGATCCGGCAGTCGGTTATAACCCGATTGGAGGGCTTGACGAAGGGCTTGATGAGCCAAAGGAGAGGTTTGGTAATACGCGGGGGTTCCCTCACGAGCTAAGTAGCCATAAGCTTCGGTCGTGTGTTGTTGGAGCAAATAACGAAAGAGGGAGCGTTTGCCCCATTGTTCAATATTCCAAGACCAGCCCGGTCGCCAAGTATTTAGCAGTCCGGCGATGCCTGTCGCCAATAATTCAAAGGGGGTGGTTTTAGGATGACGACCTCGGGGACGGGCAGCGGTGCCGATGAGAATTAACCCAGAATAGCGTTGAGGCGATCGCAACATTAATTCCAACGCCAAAATCCCCCCCAAAGACCAGCCCAACAGCAGACAGCGTTCAATCTGTCTCTGATCCAGTAGTGCCTCCAAATCCTGCAAATGTTGGGACAAGGTGAAAGGGATTCCGGTGCGACTCCGACCATAGCCCCGCAAATCCGGAGCCAAAGTTAAACACTGTTGGGAGAGGGAATCCGTAAAAACCGACATAGCCCCTCCTGATCCCGGATGGCCATGTATACATAACACAGGGAAACCTTCCCCCCTGACATGAGTATAGATTGAACTACTCCCCAACATTAGATTAACCTCCAGATTAATCTTCTCCTTAGCGAATTTGCTCCAAACATTTTTGAGCCTGTTCAGATTCATTATTAATAAAATCTTCAGGTCTTTTATACTCCCTAAAAATTTTTTCAATTCTTCCTAAAGAAATTTCCTCCATAAAAGCAACTCTTCTTTCCTCGTATAATACGCCAGTTTTCTCAATATAGTTGCCAATCTTAGATTTTTTTTCACCAATTCCAATATTAGGAATACCTAAAATATCAGCCATAATGATTGAGTGTAACCGATTTCCAAAATGGAAGTCCATTTTACCCAAAACCTCTAAAACTTCTTCGGTCTTACTCCATGAATGAACTAGACAATTTTTCTCAGGAATATACTTTCTTAACAACTCATGAAACCGATTATCATTATTTTCCTGTCCCACATGACAGGGCAGTAAATGAATAACTGTATTATATTTTTCGATCAGTGGCATTAATTGCCGGCCATAAAATTGCGCTCGACCATCCCCCCACCAAAACATTCCAGAAAAGGATATTTCTTTAATTTCAGAATTGCGAAACCGACTTAAAAATGGATGGTATATGCTTAAATCTAAAAAGGCTAAATCTCCGCCTAAACCAACATTTTCATGATCCTTATTTAATTTTTTAGCCAATTCATAGGAAGAAGAATCTCGACAATATAGTAAGTTAGCCTTTTTAAATAATTCGTAGCTTGCATCTTGTACTTCTGACTTTATTCCTTCTAAACCAATTCCTAAGAATCCAAATTGTTTCCCCATGAGTTGAGCAATACTTTGCATCCTCAATAAATTGGTAGGTTTACTATCAATATTTAAAGTTCCTCCACCCCAAAAAATCTTATCCGCTTTCACAATCAACCCTAGACGTTTTAGCTTAGAGAGTTGCTGACTTGACCAAAAATTAATCTTTTCGCTGGTTTTAGGGTAATAGTTTGCTTTACATATCACATCAACTTGACCCACATCAGATCTCTGATCAAAATAATTAGTAAGCTGCTTAACAAATAAATCATCTCCGAGGTTTTTCTGTCCGTAATAACCCATCAACAAAATTTTCATAAGCTGGTTTCAAATTATTTTGATAATTAATAAGTTTTCACACTTAAATATGGCATCTATTGCGACGAAGAAGGGTTCACTCCTTTGATAATTCTTGCCTTGATTAGTTAAAAAGAACTGGTTTTTGGATGGAAAGATCAAAGTCTTACAGTCGTGTCAACGGCAATTGACCCAGAATGGTCTTGAGGCGATCGCAACATTAACTCCAACGCCAAAATTATCCCCCAAGACCAGCTTAATACCCCGCTCTTGACACTATCTCCCAAAGTGCCTAGCTTAGTCGGTGACAGCCTTTAACAACACATCCGTTAAGCTCATACTTTCCATATCATAAATCGTAATCGTATTGACAATATCAAACTTAGCCCCAATATCCTCTAGTTGCTTATCTAAAGCCACTAGAAACTGAGTTGCTAACTTATCCCGTCCCACCTGAATCAGGGAGATCCCCAATTCTTCATCCCGATCAATTTTGCGCGACGCTTCCACAATCAACCGCATCACAGGTTTCCGCTCATCTGGCTCCCCATCGGTGATCACCACAATCGTCTCCCCATTGGGTTTCGCCTCCCCAGCCTCCTTACGCTGGAAATAATTATCTAACGCATCAAACAAAACACTGGCCAGATCCGTTTTCCCCATCGGTTCATGTTCTTCAAACACCTGAGAGACTTTATCCGAGGTTACATTGTCATAGCGCTTAAACCGACCAGAAAATAGATAAACCGTGATCCCGTCAGGATCCAACTCCTCGCAGCGCTTCGCCAAAGCAAGAGTCGATTCTTGCACCGCTTGCCAGCGACTTTTGCCACCCGGTTGGTCTTGGGTGGACATACTGCCGCTTTTATCGATAATCAACGTATAGTCTCGTTGTTCAACAATCGAACCACTACCCACAGTTGGATTAACCTCCTCGTCTTGTGCTGTTCTTAATCTAGCCGATTCCGTCCCCTCCAGACCTTGAGAAAAAGCAAAAATTTCTCAAGAAAAATGGGACACAGAACATTGAGCCTCTTCGCGCAATCGTCGGGCCCGACGAAAGAGTTCTTTTCCGGTGGCTAAATAATGGTCATCGTAGTTCAACGTAAACCATTCCAATTCTTCCAGCGCGTCACTAATATGATTGAGACAATAGTATAAATTAGCCGCCACTCCCGCCACTTTGGCCGGATTGGGTTGGGAGACGAACAAGGACTGGGCTTGATTTAAGTCCTGACGACAGTTGTAGAGATAATTCTGAAACAGGCTCATTAATTCATCATCGAAAGGATCGGCGGCTAATTGCTCAATTTGCGCCTCTAGGGGGTTCAAAATCTGGCTAATGAGGAGGTTAACGGGCTGATAGACTCCTTGACACCAACGGACAAAATGGAGATCGCGATCGCGCCCGGTTTCCTGGGTCGTCTGATACTCCTCTTGAGAAGCCTTACTCCGCCTTTGTCGCTGACTTTGGACAACCGTTTGTTGTTGATCATATACTGAGCGCTGTTGAGGATCCCCCAACACCTCATAGGCCGCATTTAACTGGACAATCTTCTCGTGATTTGCCCGTTCATGCTGACTATCGGGGTGATATTGTTTCACTAAACGGCGATAAGCGCGTTTAATGTCGCCCTGACTAGCATGGGGACTAAGACCTAGCACCTTATAGGGATTATAATCTGACATAACAACCTAACATAGAGGCTTATTCCCCATTGCGAACTACCCCACCCTGCCGTTGGCGAGGATGGGGCTTCCTGATTCAACGGGAACTGCATCTAACAAAACCGATGTTTTGCCAAGTTGTCTTACACTCCCTCCCCAGGCATTATCGCTGGTTCCCAACGACAAGATCCGCAAGGCTTCATTTCTGATATTTTGTGCTTGGCTAGCTTGTGGTTTCGTAACATCCCTTTTACCTTCAGATTCTCTACAGCAATAACTTGGTTTTCGTTGACTATCTTGCGGGATAGTTTTTGTAGAAAGTCCTCACGGCAACGGGCAGTCTTGCCATAAACCGCCGATCACATTGTACCTGATCATCCGAGGATTCGCGATCGCTCAGTTGGTTTATTGGTTGCTATTCATCCCCTCCCTGCAAGGGAGGAAGGGGAATTCCGCAACATTTTGTTAAAATTCTTTTCCCCTAGCAACCCAAATCCCTCGCCCAGTTCATATGTAATACATAATATCTACTTTTTCTTGACGAGCATCCCGTTTTTCCAATAAATCTTGCAACGTATAACTCTGTAACAGTCTCTGCATTTGATCATACATCTCTCGCCAAACTTCCTCCACAACCATCGCCTCCACCGTTTGAGGGAGTCCTTCCGGTTTCATGCGACTATCCCCCTCCAAACAGTTAATAATATCTAACAGGGTGATTTTCCAAGGATCCTGTGCCAACAGATACCCCCCCTTTGCTCCCCGTTGACTTTGCACAAATCCCCCCCGTCGTAAAATAGCCAAAAGCTGTTCTAAATAGCGATCTGGGATATTTTGTTGGGCAGCAATCTGTTTGATTTGTAATGGTTCTCCTTGGGGATAGTGGCGTGTTAATTCCAACAAGGCCAAGAGAGCGTATTCGGTGCGGCAAGAAAGTTCCACAATGGTTTTAATCCCTTGGGAATAGAGCATTATTTCCAGTATACTCCCATTCTCCGGTCGGGTTTGCAGGATTCGTTCACAAAACGACAAGAAACCCCACTCGCTCTGAGTGGGGTTTCTCCTGTTGTAATCTGAACAACTCAGGGTAAAGTTAGCCCAATTTTTCAGAGTCTAACCATCCTGAACCTAACTTTCTTTAGAAGGAGAAGGTCGTTCTGAGTGTCCCGATAATCGCCGAGTCATTGCCTTTCCGTTGGTTAGGATCGGTAATCCAAAGCACACCGGGGGTAATACTGATGTTGTCAGTCAACTGGAATTTGTAGAACCCTTCAATGGTCCAAGAGGTGTCACGAGTCACCAGATTGCCATTGACTCCGGCCGCTTCAATGCTGCGTAAGGTCGGTTGAACCCCACCGAAGATTCCGAAAACGCTGCCAGGACGCCCTAAATCAGGAACGGCAAGTCCAGCACCATAGGTCCAGATATCCCCATCACCGCGACCCAACAGGCGGAAATCGGTGCGAGTCACAAAACCACTCAAGGACAGGCTATTCCCTAAACGGAAGGCTAATTCTGCCCCGTAGGAGTTGGTGACAGTAGGCACTGGACCACCATCTAGTAAGGCAGAGGGGTTATTGGCAATAAAGCTACCCACGGTTCCGGTTTGGGTATTGCGGGCGCGACCTTCAGCGAAGATGGGGCTGTTGGTGGCGTGATAACCGTGAACGTAGGTTAAGCCCAAGGCGATGGTATCGCTGATGTTGGCATTGATTTGGCCCAGGATGGCGTAATCTCCATCCACTAGTCCGGCGCCTGCTTGGGGAGTGCCGGGATTCCCAGCCATGTAGCCAATGGTTACGGTACTGGGTCCGAGAACGTTTTCTAGAGGGCTGAAACCAAAGCTCAGGGCTGCCCCTGCTCCACCACCAATGCGGTAGATGGGGTTGCGTTGGGCAAAGCTGGACAGGGAACCTTTCCCACCATCAAAGTCTTCAAAGTAGGGATTCAAAGTGGGGGCAATATCACTCCATTTCCCACCGACGGCGGAGATATAGGCTTGAGAGTTGCCAAAGGGGAAGTAATATCCTAACCAACCTAAATCTACGTTGTTAGGACGCGCTCCCGTGCCGAAGCCCAGTTGAGGATTATTGAAGGTTTGACCTGCTTCAAAGCTGCCAGAGTTGGCTAAGGTAGCTCCTGTTAGGGTGTTGGCGACGTTGGCGGGTCTAAACACGCCTAAGTTGCCAGCTTCTAAGCGAGTCACTAAACGATCTCGACCTGTAAAGCTGGTGTTTAAGTCTAAACGGACGCGGTTGCCGAGGACGGCTTTGCCGAGATCCCCCACTACGGCGGACACACCGCTATCGCTGCCAAAGTTGGTGGTAACAGCAATGATGGCTTCCCCAGACAGTTTGGTGGTGGTGGAGAATTGATTATCTTCGAGGAAGGCAACTCGACCTTCTAAACTATCGACTCGGGTTCCGAGGGTGGCTAGTTCTGCTTCAAACTCTTGGATGAGGCGTTGCAGGGTTTCTAGGTCGGCTTGGGTTACAAAGTCGGCAGTAGAAGCGGCAATTAAACGCTCAATTTGTTGTAAACAAGCGTTTAAACCGGCGGCGAATTCAAAACGACTGAGGGGACGTTGACCGCGATAGGTTCCGTCGGGATACCCTTTTAAACAGTCATAGCGACGAACTAGATCGTCTAAGGCTTGGAATGCCCAATCGTTGGGGGAAACGTCGCTAAATTGGGCGGCACCCGGGACTCCTTGACCCATTGAACCGTTAACGTCTTCGTTGCTATAACGGTTCAGTTGATCCAGCAGGGCGGGATTGGTTTCGGAGGGTAAGGCTTGAGCGACTTGGGCATTTTGCCCGGCTTGAATACCTAATAGTTCGGCAACGGAAGGTTCGTTGCTGGATTCGGTGCGCGCTAATTCTTCTAAGTTGTCTGGGTTGACGCGAACTTGGTTTAAGTTGGCTTCACTCTGACGAGTCAGGGGTTTAGCGGCAGTGGTTACGGGAGGAGTTGTGTTGTCTGAACGAACCAGTTCCTCTAAAACTTCTGTGGTGTCGTTCGTTCCTAATAGGGCTGAGAAATCAATTTCTGTGGCGGTTTCAGGCGCGACAGAAGCGGCAGCAAGTTCTACGGGTTGCTGCTGTGTTGCTTTCTTGGCTGGTTCTTGAGATAAACCTTCGGCTACTTCCTGAGAAAATAAGTCCTCAGAGAGTGTGGAAAATTCAGTGGAATCGGAAAATTGAGAAAATTGACTGGAACTGGGAACTGATTTAGTTTCAGTCGGGGAACCTGCTGCGATCGCAACAGTCGAAGAAGAAAGTACAAGAGCCGCCCCCATCAGGGCAGGACTCATCAATTGCAGTCTCCAAAGCTTGTTAAACATTGTCCTACTGGTCCTCACACCTTGCTAACAAGTGACATCCTGATTGTGTTTTAGCCTATCATACACTACTAGAATCAAGACTAACAGTCCTAGATACTGACTCAGCTTCCACTATTCAGATTGCTCGGTCTACCGATTATCTTCATTATAGATTGACCAGACAACCAATCAAGACAACAAATAATGGGTTTCCCGTTCAACTGATTTCGGGCCCTTTTAGGGCTTTCATCCTCCCATCATAGCGATTCTTAAAGGGATTGACTTAAATGATTTGGGAAATTTCCTGAGCGAGGGCAAAATCCTTGCTAGTTAAGCCTCCTGAATCATGGGTGGTTAAAGAGACGGTGACTTTATTGTAAGAAATTTCGAGATCCGGGTGGTGTCCGGCGGCCTCGGCTGGGTCTACTAATTGGTTGACAAAGGCGATCGCCGCCACAAAATCTTTGAATTGAAAGGTTTGATAGATTTTTTTCCCGTCCTGCTGCCAGCCGGACAGTTGACCTAGTTGTTCCTGAATTTCGCTGGCTGTTAAGAGTTGCGCCATCTGTTGATCTCCTGTGTTTTTGAAATTGCTATCCCTTTAAACACAAACTATCCGCCCTTACAAAAAAGTTAATATAACTTTCCTGTAAGGGCGGTCTAGCGGGTTTCCGTTGTTGAAGTCTGACTGCTGGATGGAACTCTACCAGCCCAGAAAATGTACTCGGTACTGTGTCCCCAATGGGTTTGTCCCGATTGGAAATTTTTCTTAGCTGTTAGAGAACAGCCCCAGCGCACAGCCGACTGTCACCAACTTGGAAACCCATGCTTTTACTACTATCACTCATGGGCATCACCTCCTTGTTGCCTAGACGGTTCTTCGTTTCAATGGTTTAGTCGTGGTTCGACGTGAACGACTTGCCCAATACCATAGCACAAACTTGTGAACTACGCCACCCTGCCGTTGGCGAGGATGGGGCTTCCTGATTAAAAGGGGGCAAAAATTTTTTAATTTTTGAGGGGGTCGGGGGGCTATAAATCCCGCGCTGTAACCGTGGGGTGAGCATCGGGAGGATGTCACCCTAGGGGAGAATAGCCAAAAGACTCCCGACAGTTGCCGGAAGTCTTTTGGAGTGAGCTAAAAAGCTTAACCCTTACAGAGCGTTACCGCGAGGTAGAACTTCTTCGGGGAATTCAAAGTTTTCGTGGGGTTGGTCTTGAGGAGCCATCCAAGCTCGCAGACCTTCGTTTAACAGGATGTTCTTGGTGTAGAACGTTTCAAATTCGGGGTCTTCTGCTGCCCGGATTTCTTGGGATACGAAGTCGTAGGCGCGCAGGTTTAAGGCTAAACCGACGATGCCCACTGAACTCATCCACAAACCTGTTACGGGAACAAACAACATGAAGAAGTGTAACCAACGTTTGTTGGAGAAGGCAATACCAAAGATTTGACTCCAGAAACGGTTAGCTGTCACCATGCTGTAGGTTTCTTCCGCTTGGGTGGGGTTGAAGGCGCGGAAGGTGTTGGCTTGGTCGCTGTCTTCAAACAGGGTGTTTTCTACGGTGGCGCCGTGGATGGCACAGAGTAATGCACCGCCGAGGATTCCGGCTACCCCCATCATGTGGAAGGGGTTTAGTGTCCAGTTGTGGAAGCCTTGCAGGAACAGGATGAAACGGAAGATGCCCGCTACTCCGAAACTGGGGGCAAAGAACCAACTGGATTGTCCCAAGGGGTACATTAAGAACACGCTGACGAAGACGGAGATCGGACCGGAGAAGGCGATCGCATTGTAAGGACGAATCCCTACTAAGCGGGCAATCTCAAACTGACGTAGCATGAAGCCAATCAGCCCGAATGCGCCATGTAAGGCCACGAAGGGCCACAGTCCGCCAATTTGACACCAACGGGTAAAATCCCAGTTGGCTTCGGGTCCCCACAGGAAGAGCAGGGAATGTCCGAAGGCATCGGCGGGGGAGGACACGGCTACGGTGATGAAGTTTGCCCCTTCCAGGTAGGAGGAGGCGAGTCCGTGGGTGTACCAGGAGGTGACGAAGGTGGTTCCGGTGAGCCAACCGCCCAAGGCCATGTAGGCACAGGGGAAGAGCAATAAACCTGACCAACCGATAAATACGAAGCGATCGCGCTTTAGCCAGTCATCGACTGAATCAAACCAGCCTCGTTCCTGCTGTACGCGCCCGACTGCAATTGTCATAGTGCGTAAATCTCCAAATAGTTATATATGGCTTTTCGACTTTACCCTTCACCCAAACTGAGAACATTAAGCAGATAAAGGGGTGAATTGTGAGTAAAGTTTACTTTTCTTTACTTAACTATAATAAGGGATACTGTTCAAGATGGCTACCCTAATCTTTAATAAAAGCTTAAAAGTCCCTGAGAATCCAAAGCGGATGCAAGGGGGACGGAGTAGCCGATAATCTAATCATTAAGTGAAAAACTGAGAAAAGCTGAATGTTCACAATTGATCTCGTTCTAAAATTTTCCCCCATCCCCGTATCCGTACAACGGAAGGAAGAAGCCGACGCGAAGGCTCTCTATCAGCAAATTGTCCAGGCTTTACCTCAAACTCCCCCCCAACTCATTCAACTGACCTGTGAAAAGCAACCGGATAAACAGGTAGCCGTGCTGAGTGATCAAATCAGTGCTGTCGTAGTGTCGGAAAAATCAGCCGCTATGGCAGGGCGTTCTACAGGATTCTTTGTGTCCGGTGAGTGAACCGCACCGAGATCGTAAATATTGCCCCATTCTCCCCCTAAGGGTGGAGGGTGGGGAATGGGTAATCTTGACAAGTTAAGACCCAAAGTTAGAAGTCAAGAGCATCGGGAGTCGGGAATCGGGGGTAATGTCATTGCGAGGTACGAAACAATCTAGTCGGGAGTCGGAAATAATTGTCAATTGTCAATTATCAATTCCCTGCTCCCCCTCTCCCCTGCTCCCCTGCTCCCCCTCTCCCCTGCTCCCCCTCTCTTACTGTTTACTGTTTAAACATGAAACAATCCGCCATTCGTGTTCATGACCTTAATTTTAGTTGGCATCCTAACGGGACGGTCTTAGATGCTTGTTCCCTCAGTATTCCTCGGGGAGAATTTTGGATGTTGTTGGGGACAAACGGCAGTGGCAAATCTACGTTACTCAAACTTTTAGCGGGTTTATTGACTCCCCAAGGCGGAGAAATCGATATTCTACAACCTGTGGGCTTTGTTTTCCAAAACCCTGATCATCAGTTAGTGATGCCCACCGTTGGGGCTGATGTGGCCTTTGGTTTAGTGGCGGAACAGTTATCCGATGAGGCCGTGATGGAACGGGTGCGGGAGGCTTTGCAAGCGGTGAACTTGTTGGAATTCCAGCGCCGCCCCATCTATGCCCTCAGTGGGGGGCAAAAACAACGCATTGCGATCGCCGGAGCCTTAGCCCGTCATAGTGAAGTCTTGATCTTAGATGAACCCACCGCCCTCTTAGATCCCGACACCCAAATTGAATTAGTCGCCCAAGTGAGAAACTTAGTTAAAAGTCGAGGCATTACAGCCCTCTGGGTGACTCATCGTTTAAATGAACTGGACTATTGCGACGGGGCGGTTTTATTAGAAGGGGGCAGAATTGTCGATCAAGGAGAACCAGAACGCCTCAAACAGCGATTAATGCAGCATTAGCTGACCGCTCCCTTAATGTGAGGAAATGTGAACAAAACTAAATTTACTGTTAAGATTAGTCAAGCCATATGAAGACTATGATTGCTAATTTTTTGTTACTGACCATACACTTGAACTATGAAACCCTCTACTACTCGGGCTTTTCTCCTGGTTGATGGCTATAACATCATCGGTGCTTGGCCCACATTAAAAGAAGTGCGCGATCGCGACAGCCTCGAAGCCTCCCGTCAACACCTCATTGAAGCCCTGATTAATTACAGCGCCTTCCAAGGCCTAGAAGTGCAAGTCGTGTTTGACGCCCATCTCCAACGCACCCCCGCCTACCGAGAACCCCACACCGACCATTTATCCGTTTATTACACCAACTTTGAGCAAACCGCAGACACTTATATAGAAAGAACCTGCGCCACCTTTAGACATACCCTAGAAGGCTTTCAGCGTCGGCTTATAGTCGCCACATCAGACCGCGCTCAACAACAGACCGCCATCGGCTACGGTGCCGAATGGATGTCCGCCTTGCAACTGGTGAACAATCTAGAACAATCTCATCACCAGCACCGCCGCCAACACCGACCCCAGAAAAAGCATCAGGGTCGTTTTTTATTCCATTCCCTCGATCCCCAAGCTCAACAGCGTTTAGCTCAGTTACGGACAGGCTTTTAACAAAATGTTGCGGAATTCCCCACTTCCTCCCTTGCAGGGAGGGGATGAATAGCAACCAATAAACCAACTGAGCGATCGCGAATCCTCGCCAACGGCAGGGTGGGGTAGTTCGCACGACCCCACTCTTGCCGGATGGGGCATTCTCAGCAATGTTTTCCTAGGCCTCCGAATCAATTCTCAATTCTCACTGAGCAAGTTGCCAAAAAATTTGAGGAAAACGGTTGACATATCCTGACCAGTTCGCTATATTTAGAAATGTCCGAAAAAACAAGCCCCCATCGTCTAGAGGCCTAGGACACCTCCCTTTCACGGAGGCGACAGGGATTCGAATTCCCTTGGGGGTACTCAGAAAGGAAGCTTAGGAAAATTTCCTAAGCTTCCTTTTTTGTGAAGTTCTCCCCCGCTAACCCTACGGGTATAACGGGCGACCCCTGCTGACTTTAGGTTGGGTTTTTTGGTTTCCCATAGCTGCGGGAGGGGGGAGACTTGAAGCCTCAAAATGATCCGAAATTTCTAGACTAGAATCTGAAGAACGGTCTAAAGTGTAACGGATCTGATCTGACCTATGATGCAACCGGAAACGACTCTAAACCGAGAATTGGCGATCGCAACCCACGGACTAACCAAGCAATTTGATCGCCAGATTGCCATTAACGACCTAGATTTGCGCGTAGAAGCCGGAGAAGTTTATGGTTTAATCGGCCCCAACGGAGCGGGAAAAACCACCCTCATCCGAATGTTAACCGCCGTCGAAGAACCCACAGCCGGAGAAATTTATTTATTTGGCGATCGCCTGCTCCGAGACGACAGCAACCCCAAACTCAAGCAACGTCTAGGCTACCTCCCCGACGATTACCCCCTCTACGATGATCTCAACGTCTGGGACTACCTCGATTATTTCGCCCGTCTCTATGGTTTAAAAAACCCCCGTCGTCGTGAACGCATCTATGAAATCCTCGAACTCATTCAACTCGCCGAAAAACGCCACAGCCCCATCACCACCCTCTCCCGAGGCATGAAACAACGCCTCAGTTTAGCCCGCACCATCATCCACGAACCCATCCTACTCTTCCTAGATGAACCCGTCTCCGGCCTAGACCCCATCGCCCGGATGCAATTCCGCGAAATCATCAAAATCCTGCAAGAAGCAGGCATGACCATCCTCATCTCCTCCCATGTTCTCAGCGACCTCGCCGAACTCTGTAGTTCCGTTGGCATTATGGAACTAGGGTTTCTCATTGAAAGCACCTCCCTCCAAGACCTCTACCAACGTCTCGCCAGTCCCTATATCACCCTAAAAGCCCTCAACAACCTCGACATCCTCAAGGCCGAACTCAATAACTGTCCTTGGGTGTCCAGTTGGGAAGCCCTCCCAGAAAACGGACACTTTCGCCTCCACTTCTGTGGCACCCCAGAAAACAGCGCCACCCTCCTCCGTACCCTCGTTCAGTCTGGTATTGCTATCACAGAATTTACATTAAGTCAAGAAGATTTAGAAAGTATTTTCTTAAAAATGGGACATAAACAGGCCTCCTAGGGGAAATTTCCCAAAACCGGGAGCAGTTCGCTACTCTAGTGAAGGGATGTCAACAAACCAGACACTTTTTCTCGTCCCCCACGTCATCAACGGTTAATTCATCGACGGTTCAGTTAGCCCAAGTTCACGATGAATAGTCTAGGGAGCATAAAATATTTGCCCGTTAGACCTTTCCAGTTGGGACAATCCTTGAACAGAATAGTGTAAGCATCGCCCTTTTTTCCTCTAGTCTCATGGGTGATCTCCCCCCATCATTAACGTTTATTCCTGAACGTTTATTCCTTAGTATTTTTTCAAACCTAAGTGCATCTAAACTTAGTCCAAAACCTAACCCAATTGGAGGTTAATTTACACTATGCCGCTTAATATTCTAAACAGAATAGGGGAATGGAATCCCCAAATATTTCGGGAATTTAAAGGTCGTTGGAAATCTCGCAATGTAATCGTCACCCTCGGAATTTCTGCGGTGACTCAACTGATTACCCTCGTTTTTTTCTGGAGTCAGATTCCCTTCATTAAACAATATACCAGTCGTTATTGTTTACATCCCATTGATTTTGACAATAAATGTCTTCAAGATGCGGGGAGTCGAGTTTTAACTGAGTCCATAAACTATGAACTCTTATGGCTAGATTGTTTTGTGACCATTGCCATTGGAGTAATCGCCATTTTATGGATACTCGGGACTTATTTCCTAATTGAAGATATCTCCAAAGAAAGCAACCGAGGCACCTTAGAATTTATCCGTCTCAGCCCTCAAACTAGCTGGAAAATTATCGGAGGGAAATTAGCGGGTGTTCCCTCCTTATTATTCTTGGCTGTCCTTGCTGCTCTACCCTTTCATCTCTGGACAGGATTAGCGGCTCATATTCCTTTAAACCTGATTTTAAGCTTTTATCTGTTAGTCGCCCTGAGTTGTTTATTTATCTACAGTGCGGCTTTATTAGTGGGTTTTGTCACCAATGGATGGGGAGGAACGCAAACCTGGTTAGCCAGTGGATTACTAGCCATTATCTTTGCTGGTTTTACCCTATTTAGTCTAGGCTTAAATAACTCATCTGATGTCGTTATTCACAATGCCCTAGACTGGTTCACTATCTTATTGCCCCAGCGTATATTGCCCTTTTTAGTCAGTCAAACCCCTCATAGTTTAGGCACTATTGGCTATTTGAATATTAATGACTTCACCCTAAAGTGGTTTGGGTTCTCCCTTGGGCAGTCTTACGGCATGACCTATGCTTTTATCTCCGTCAATTATTTGTTAGGAATTTATTGGCTGTGGCAAGCCTTAATCCGACGTTTTCATCAGCCCAATACAACCCTTTTAAGCAAGGCTAAAAGTTACTGGTTTTCTGGTGGGCTAAGTCTTGTATTATTAGGATTTACTACCCAACAACCTGCTTGGGGAACAATGAATGATCATTTGCCCAAAAATGTGGGGGCGTTTTGCTTCTTAATCGCGCTGTTTAGTTATCTATTGATGGCGGTTTTAACCCCTCATCGGCAAACTTTACAAGACTGGGTGCGCTACCGTCATCAACAACCCAAGGAAAAACGGGGATTGTTGCGGGATTTGGTGTGGGGAGAAAAGAGTCCGGCCACTCTTGCGATCGCACTTAATTTGTTGATCATCTTCTCCATTTTACACCTCGGTCTGGTGCCATTCTTCCCCCATCTGACCCTAAACATCTTGCAAGCTAGTTTAATCACCAGTACAGTGATTTTAATGTATGCCAGTGTGATTCAGTGGATTTTACTCATGAAATCTCCCCGTCGTAGCGCTTGGGCATTAGGGACATTCTGTGGGATGCTTTTAACCCCCATTTTACTCTCGTTCCTCTTTGGTCTTCATTATCCCAACGAGGGGTTACTATTGTGGTCGATTGTATCCCCTACCATAGTATCTGACAGACCTCTCGCTTTTACTCACCTTTTGTTAAACGTCATTAGTCAAACCTTAGTGATTGTTACTGTAAATGCAGAAATGTCTCGTCAATTGCGAAAACTGGGCGCTTCTCAAACCCAAATGTTACTGACGGCAAAATCAGCCCCTTAAAAGCTTGTCTCTGCTAAAAGTTACGATGTTTAGACAAGGCAAAGGGAGGAAAATTAATTTTCCTCCCTTTCTGCTAGTCGGGAGAGGGGGAGCAGGGAATTGATAATTGATAATTGACAATTGATAATTGACAGCAGAACCTTCACTTGATCTTAACTTTCACTTGATCTTAAAAGGACGATACCCTTGTTCTGGGTCGTATAAGTGACATTGGGTGGTGATTTGGTTCATTAAGTCCCAAGAAAATTGGCGGGTTTTGATGGCGCTGCCCCACTGGGTGATCAGACTCTCGTGAGCTAGTCGTAGATTGTAGGAGGGGATGGCAACAGAAAGATGATGGGGAACATGAACATTGATGTCGTGACAGAGAATTTCCACCCAACGGGGATAGGTACAATGGACGGTTCCGGCGAGTTGGGCCTCTACTTCGTGCCAGTCTTGGGGGGATTTAAAGTGAATTTCGGGGATGGTGTGATGGACGATGGTAAAGGTACTCATCCAGAAGTGATAGACTAACCAGGGCATCAGCCAGAGTTTCACGAAGCCCCAGAGTCCGGTGGTGGCGAGGAGGAGGGGAAAGGCGATCGCCGCAAATAGAATCACCACCCCAATGGACAGTTTCACTTTCCCCTGATCTCGGGCTTGAAAGTTATCTAATTTAAAGTGCATTAACCCCCAATGGGCAATAGACCCAATCCACCACAAACGCCCTCGGATAGCTTGGTAAAAGACGCGAATTAACCAAGGTTTGGCTTGATAATCGCTCTCAGTCCACGGTTCCCAAGCGTTATCTAACTCTAGTTTGTTGGTGTGGGCGTGGTGTTGGTTGTGCAGAATCCGCCAACTGTGGAAGGGGTAAATGAGGGGCATCATGAAAATGTGACCCACTAAATCATTCACCCAGCGACGTTTAGCAAAAGAACGATGACCACAATCATGACCGATGACAAACCATCCCGTCAGGGCGGTTCCGGTCCAAATCCAAGTCAGGGGTAAACAGTACCAAGGCAGGGCAATAATACCGAGATACCCGATGAGAACCGCACAAAGGCTGATTACTACAGAAGTCCAAGCTTTACGGCGATTTTTCTCAAAGCATTGGCGGGGTAGGGTTTTTAAAACATCTTTGAGTTGCAGCGTGGCGAGTTTGGGGGAAACCAATGTCTGGATAAACTTTTCCGTCGTGGCGGTCATGAATTTTTTTCCGTCTCCGTAAAATATTAAAGGCAGTTAATAAACCTTTACATATATACCACGCTGGGACGGAATTACTTGCATCACCTAGGAATTTGTACTGATTTGTTCAAGAAGGATACCAAAGCTGCTCAATGGGCTGTGCGATCGCCAACCCCCCCGCCTCATCCAAAGGCTCCTCACTCAAAACCGTGATATGAGCCAGTTTCCGACCCGGACGCGACTCCGCCTTTCCATACCAATGCAAAGTAGCCCCCGGAATTTCACTCAAACGCGCCCGCTTCTCTTGATAATCATGGTAAGCCGTCTCATAGCCCAATAAATTCACCATCACCACCCCCCCCGTCTTCAACTGCGGCACAGGCAACGGTAAACCAGCCACAGCCCGCAACTGCATTTCAAACTGAGACACTTCACAAGCATCTAAAGTGTAATGACCAGAATTGTGGGTACGGGGTGCAATTTCATTCACTAACACCCGTTGATCTTGAGTTAAAAAAAACTCAATGCCAAAAATCCCCACCACCTCAAGACTATTTAACAACGTCGTGGCCGCGTGAATAATCTCCGCTTCTAACGCCGGAGCCAAAACCGCCGGAGCCATCACCCGACGACAAACTTGATTAATCTGTTGAGTTTCCACCACCGGATAAACCACCACCTCCCCCGTTAGGCTTCTCGCCGCCATCACCGCCAGTTCTCGCTCAAAGGGGATAAAAGACTCCAAGAGAATCGAAGGCCGTCCTAGACGCTCCCAGAGTTCAATCAGTGCCTCCCGACTTTTGAGAATAAAAGTCCCCTGACCATCATAGCCATGTCGTCTCGCCTTCAGGACAACGGGAAAATCACAGGGCGGAATAGTCCCATCTGGTTCTAATAATTGATAATCTGGGACTGGAAGCCCCATCTGTTCAAGGGATTGGTGTTGAGTATATTTATCCAACAGGGGAGCTAGAGCATCCAAACGCGGCCGAAAACACACCCCCGCCTCTTCAAGGGGTCTAAGTGCATCTAGGTCGATAAATTCGTTTTCAAAGGTAATCACATCACAGCATTGGGCTAATTTAGCCGTCGCTGCTGCGTCTGCAATGGGAGCATAAATAACCTGATCGGCAATGCTCACGGCCGGATCATCCGGGCTAGGTGTTTGTATGATTAATTGCAGTCCTAATTTTTGCGCGGCCGCGGCCATCATCCAAGCGAGTTGACCGCCGCCAATTATCCCAATTCGTTGGACTGTCATGGTTTTTCCCTCTTGACTCGAAATGTTCCACTGGATGGTTGATCATAGAAAATATGGCGGTAAGCGGGAAACTCAGCGGCTTTAGCCCTGAGAGGGAATCGACTCGTCGAATTTATTCGACGTGGTCTTTTTAATTTTTAGCATGATGCGGGTCTTCAATATATCGTTTGATGACTGCACTGCTGACATTACCCGCTGTACTGACCAAGTAACTGTTAGTCCATAACGTAGGTAACTTTTTGAGTTCTGGAAATTCTTTTCTGAGATAGTTACTACTACGTCCTTTTGACAACTACTAATTTAACTGATAGTCTAAATTCAGTCAACTAAAAAGGATATGCCTACATCCAAAAAATTGATCGGTGTTCAACAAATATTGTTGCACCCTGACCAAGAAACAGAAGCGATTTTAAGGTATTTGTGTGAGCAATCAGGCAAGCTTTACAACACGGGTGTTTATTTCGCTCGCCAAATATTTTTTAAGACTAGCAAGATTTTAACAGGTAAGTTTGATTTAGCTTATGAACCCTCGGTTTCTAAATCAATGGTTGCTCGGTCTTTACCATCCACACCAGCGCAACAAACACTATTGTCTGTACTGGAGGCTTTTAAGTCTTTTAAAAAACTCAGGGAGAAATACCTTAAAGAGCAGTTACATTTTAAGCCTAAACTACCTGATTATCTTCAAGGTACTAAGTTATTTAAAGTGGCTTACCCCAATAGTGGAGGTCAAAAGCCTAAGCTTATTGATGGACAATTGCGATTTTCTTTGGGTTTAACAGTTAGACGTTGGTTTGGTCTGTCGGATTTGAAATTACCAATGCCTTCTAATTTTGATTATTCAAGGGTTAAAGAGTTTACCATTCTTCCCAAAAATGGGGCTTTTTACCTTGAGTTATCTTATAATATTGACCAAGAAAGCCATGACTTAGACATTAATCAAGCGTTATCCATTGACCTTGGCACTGCCGATAATCTGGCCGCTTGTGTTGATACTTTGGGTCATTCTTTCTTGATTGATTCTCGTGCAATGAAGGCCTTGAATCAGCTCTGGAATAAGAAAGTATCAACCCGGAAGGAAGGTAAACCAGAAGATTATTGGGATAGCTGGTTAGACCGTGTAACCCGTAAGCGTAACCATCAAATACGTGATGGTACAAATAAAGCGGCAAAACTGATTATTGACCACAGCCTAAAATATGGGATTGGTACATTGGTAATCGGTTGGAACGATCGATTTAAAGCTAATGCTGATCTGGGTAATTTAAACAATCAAAAGTTTGTTCAAATGCCATTAGGCAAACTTAAAGACAGGCTGAAACAGCTTTGTGAATTACACGGTATCAGATACCAAGAAACTGAAGAAAGCTACACTTCAAAAGCCAGCTACTTAGATGGAGACTCCCTACCCCAATACGGTGAACAACCGTCAGGGTGGAAAGCATCGGGAAAGCGTGTTCAACGTGGGCTATATCGTTCAGCTAATGGTTTTGTTGTCAATGCAGATTTGAATGGGGCGGCAAATATCCTCAGAAAAGTAGCCAGAAAGCTAGGCTTAGACCTTAGCCAACTGGGTAGACGGTGTTTGACGACCGTAGCGAGAGTCAGACTTTGGACAATACCAAAATCTACTCTGTCCGCAGAATCTCAGTGTCTTTAGACCTGAGAGTGTCAAAGCGTGACTTGGGGTGGGGAACTCTCAACTCCGTTGTTGCTTCTTGTACTGCACTAAGATTCTCCTGAAAACCCCCCATCATGGGTGAAAGCAAAATTTAGGCTGAATTTTAGCAGATCAACCCTATTGGGGGTTGTAATTTTTGAATGGGTTTATGAAAAGAAAACAAGATTTCGCAAAAAACTGGCGCAGAATTGGCTTATTCTTCACCCTGAGTTTATCGGTTCTCTTTGCCACAACTTCCAGCGCGACCGATGATCCGACGGTGGTTAGACCCCCATCTTCGGGTCAACCGGCCCAAGTCGCCCGTCAGATGGGCAATGGTTTGGTCTGGCCGACGACGGGGATTATTTCCCAAGGATTTCACACTTACCACACCGGGATTGATATTGCAGGCGCTCCCGGAACCCCCATTGTGGCGGTTAAAGAGGGGGTCGTGGTCACGGCAGGTTGGGATGATTGGGGTTTGGGGTATGCGGTAACGTTACAACATCCGGATGAATCCCGGACGGTCTATGGTCACAATCGCCGTTTACTGGTGCGTCAAGGGCAATCTGTCCAACAAGGACAACTGATTGCGGAAATGGGCAGTACAGGCAACAGTAGCGGCCCGCATCTCCATTTTGAGTTTTATCCGTCTCAGAGTCGTCAAGCGGTCAATCCAATGTATCAGTTGCCGCCCTTGGTGGGGGGGCGCATTCCTACCACGGAGTCTCAGGCCGCAGAACCGAATCTGGGGGTAATGGGACAAGGGGCGAGTCGCCCGGAATCTAACCAACGGACGGCATCCACTCTGACCTGTGATGAGGCGTTGTTAGACCGGGAAACAACTAATTTCTACGTCCAAGTTTGTCGTCAAGGCGGACAATTGTATTATATTGGGCGGTCAAAATTAGAGGCTCAAAGTGTGGTGCGTTTGCCTGCTTTCCCGGTGGCTGGAGGATATCGCGCCCAAAATGGCAGTTTTTCCTATGTGGTGCGGGGGGAACGGGTGGAGGTGTTTCGCAATGGTGTCCGTTTACGGACGGAATATTTTCTTTAGGGGAAGATGACTATGGAACTGGAGGCGTTAGCGCTTTCGATTGGCAATTCTCGTCTACATTTTGCGGGGTTGCGTGGGGATAAGATTGAATGGGTGGCTCATGCTGCCCATTTACGGGGGGGTTTGGAGGAGTTACCGGAGGCTATTACCTCGTTTTTGTCCCTTTCCCTGCCCCTTTATCTGGCTTCGGTGGTGCCGCAACAAACGGAATTCTGGGAACTGTATCCCCACACTGAGATCCTCACCTTGGCGGATTTGCCCATCCAAGGGCTATATCCCACGATGGGCATTGATCGGGCGTTGGCGCTCTATGGGGCGCTGAGAACCTATGGTGCGCCCTGTTTGGTGATTGATGGGGGAACGGCGTTGACGTTCACGGGGGCAGTTCGGGGGGGAAATGGCTACCAATTGGCGGGAGGGTCTATCCTGCCGGGTTTGGGGACTCAGTTTCAATCCCTTTACCGTAATACGGCTGCTCTGCCCTATCTCTCCCTCCCTCTGGCTCTGCCTGAACGCTGGTGTCATGATACGAATGAGGCGATCGCCAGTGGAATTTTGTACACGGTTTTGGCGGGGGTACAGGATTTTCTCTCGGACTGGGGGGCACGGTTTCCCAAGAGTGCTATGGTGGTGACAGGGGGAGATCAGGCGCGTTTTCTGGCCTATTGGCGATCGCGCTATCCCGAAAGCCCCTTTTCTCTGATCGGCGACCCTTACCTAATTTTTGCTGGGATTCAAGCCTGTATTCATGGTAGAATGAAAAACGCTGTCTAAATTAACAGGCTTAAAGCTGGTATGGCAAAAAAATCTATGATGGAGCGCGAGAAAAAGCGCCAACGTTTAGTAGAAAAATATGCAGCGAAACGGGAAGCATTAAAAGAAGAGTTTAGAACTTGTACCTCCCCCGCGCAAAAACTGGAACTCCACCGCGAATTACAGCGTTTACCCCGCAACAGCGCCAAAGTGCGGGTACGGAATCGTTGCTGGGTAACAGGTCGTCCTAGAGGATATTATCGTGATTTTGGACTCTCTCGCCACGTTTTCCGGGAATGGGCCCATGAGGGATTGCTCCCCGGTGTGGTTAAGTCGAGTTGGTAAGGGATTCCTAAGAAGCAAGAAGGGGCAAGGTTTAACGAAAAACCTCGCCCCTTTTGCTTTGGGGGAATTTTACCCGTTGCCACAACAGCGATCAATGCCGAGACTATCTAAGAGAAGATCACTCACCGCATTGGCGATCGCAAACTCACTGTAAAAACTTTTGCTAAAATCAAAAGCCTGCATTTCCGTTACAATAGCGATAACCAGGGAGCCTAGATCATTCTCCCCTTCTAGGCGTTGACGCATGAAAATCTGAGCAGCACGTTCTGCTATTTTCCTATTCACCAGTTCAGGGATAAACTCGTGATCTAGCCACTGCTGCAAGGCTGATTGTAACCATTTTCCTTCTTGTTGGGCATCTTCTACGGGAGGTAAAGTAATCGGAGGAATGGGTTGTGTCATAGGAACTTATGTCACAAAGGGGAATAAACAGCTAGAGAAATGCGGTATCGTAAAAGTATATCCTATCCTAGTCTTGCCTTAAAGCAATCTGACCTTAAACCAATCAACTTATGGTACGACAGAATTGTAGTTTAGATTCTTTCTAGCACGTTCTGTAGCAATGATGGACGCTTAATCTCAAGACGATTTTTTTCGCTGATCTCTTCAATCCTAATTGATGAGATAATTTCGACTCTCTTTAATCTATCTTACAGGCAACCGTTTCTCATCTAATTCTTACTTCCTATGCCAACTCCCGTTCAAAAATTACTCAATTCTCTCTCAAAAGATGAACAAGAATCCATCAACACTCCCGGATGTATTCAGCCTCACGGTGTTTTACTGGTTTTACAAGAACCGGACTTAAAGATTCTCCAAGTTAGTGCCAATAGCGACGTGATTCTGGGACTTTCCCCTCAATCCTTAATTTCTAAAAATCTATCGGCGGTTTTTGAACCCTCCCAAATTAAAAAATTAAAACGAGTTCTACAATCGCCCAATCTGGTCGGTATGAACCCCATTAAGTTATCTTTCCAAGGGGATGAATGTTACCGATGTTTTGATGGGATTGTCAATCGAACAGATGGGGTTCTGATTTTAGAACTGGAAGAAAACACCAGCGTTCATCACTTCAGTTTTTTGGATTTTTATCAACTGATTCAAAACACAGTTGTTGAACTACAAAAAACAGAAAGTATGCTACATCTTTGTGAAGTAGCCGCTCAGAAGTTTCGCGAAATTTCCCAGATGGATCGGGTGATGATTTATCAGTTTCAACGCCAAGGACATGGTTTAGTCATTGCGGAAGATAGACGGGAAGATTTAGAGACATTTGTCGGCTTAAGCTATCCCGCTAGTGATATTCCCGCCATAGCCAGAAAACTATTTTCTAAAAACCGAGTGCGTCTGATTCCTAATGTTTATTATCAACCCGTTCCCCTCGTTCCCTTAGATAATCCTCTCACAGAAAAACCCCTCGATTTAGGTCAATCGGTTTTACGCAGTGCTTCTACTTGTCATTTGCAATACCTACAAAATATGGGGGTGAGTGCTTCCTTAGTCGTGCCGATCCTGCGACATGGAGAACTCTGGGGACTGATTGCCGGTCATCATTATACCCCTCAATATTTTCCCTATGAAGTGCGGGCTGCTTGTGAGTTTTTTGGACAAGCTCTATCAGCAGAATTATCCTCCAAAGAAAGCTATGAGAGTTATGATGCTCGTTTAGTCATCCAAGACATTCAAGGGCAATTACTCACCCAAATGACCCAAGCGGATAGTTTTGTGGATGGTTTAGTAGAAGATTCCCAACAACTACTAGATTTAGTCTCTGCCACTGGGGTAGCGATTTCTTTAGGTGATAAAATCACGACCATCGGCAAAACCCCTAGTCATAAAGCCATTATAGCCCTCTTGCAATGGTTGGAAGAGGGTCACTTCCGGGATAAACTCTACTGCACTGACTCTCTGGCTCTTGAATATCCTTCAGCTATCCAGTATAAAGACATTGCCAGTGGTTTATTGGCGATCGCCATTTCCCAATCTCAACAAAAATATATCCTCTGGTTCCGCCCCGAAGTCCTTCAAACCGTAGACTGGGCAGGCAACCTCAATGATAGCACCTATCAAACCGACGAGGGGAATGTTTCATTATGTCCGCGTCGTTCCTTTGAACTGTGGAAAGAAGAAGTTCAACTGACTTGTTTGCCTTGGTATGCCTATCAAATTGAAGCCGCTTTAGATTTGCGCAAAAATATTATTAGTATTGTCATTCGTAAAGCGGATGAACTGGCACAATTGAATCAAGAACTCTATGCTGCCCTACGTCAATTAAGGCAGGTTCAAACCCAGTTGATTCAAAGTGAAAAGATGTCTAGTTTGGGGCAAATGGTGGCGGGAATTGCTCACGAAATTAACAATCCTGTGAATTTTATCTATGGCAATTTAGCCCACGCGGAAGCTTATAGTAAGGGCTTGATTGATTTGGTTGAACTCTACCATAAACACTATCCTGAACCCCATGAAGAGATTCAAGAAGAGTCAGAAAACCTCGATCTAGACTTTTTGATTGAGGATTTACCGAAACTGTTATCTTCCATGCACCTTGGAGCTGAGCGCATCCGTGAAATTGTCCAATCTCTGCGTAATTTCTCCCGGTTAGATGAAGCAGACGTGAAACCTGTGGATATTCATGAAGGGATCGATAGCACCCTTCTAATCCTCAGTAATCGTCTCAAGGCTAAGACCGATGCGCCCAGTATCCATGTGATTAAAAAATACGGTAAAATTCCCCCGGTTGAATGTTACCCCAGCCAACTCAATCAGGTTTTTATGAATTTGTTGGCAAATAGCATTGATGCCATTGAAGAATATAATCACACTCGCACATTTCGGGAAATTCGGGAAAATCCCAGTACCATTCTCATCGAAACCGAATTAGTGGAGCAGATGGTTCGCATTCGCATCAAAGATAATGGCATGGGAATTCCTGAATCGGTTCAAAGCAAACTCTTTGATCCTTTTTTCACAACTAAACCTGTGGGCAAAGGAACCGGGATGGGATTAGCCATTAGCTATCAAATTATTACCGAAAAGCATCAAGGTACACTCTGCTGCATTTCTCAACCCCATCAAGGGGCAGAATTTATCATTGAGATTCCCCTCCATTCTAAGTCAGGTGCTTCCCCAGCTTAGGTTCATCAAGGGTTCAATTTTTTGAATCACCCGATTGGGGGAAGTAGTTTTAAGGGAATCCTAACTATAGTAAGAAGGTAAGAGAACTCCACAAGGGAGAGTCAATCATCAGGAAAACACCCTCAGCAAATTCCCCCATTGCAATGGTGTTTTCTCTGTTGACTTCTCCTAGGTTGTGATCAGGGATACCCCAGTAAAAGACCTCTGGTCTGTTCAGTTTAGTTCTCCAATCTGTTCGGAAATCCGCCCCTATTGTGTGGGGAGATTATGACCACCTCTCGTCATTCTCACAATCTTTAAGATTTGATGAACCTTTTTGCCTTTACGAACGTCTAAAGGTTGGTTATTATAAGATTAAGGTAAAGTCATAACGACTTCGATTTACCAGAAGTTTCCTGATAACTCAGATGGGTAGACGATGAAAACGATAGAAGAACAAGCAGAGGGGAGGAGAAAACGGAAACCACAGAAAATCGAGACTGATTCACTCCATCTCCCGCAAGGGGGAAAGGGGGGGAGTGATTGGACAGATGCACGCCTTTTTACTGCATAGAGAGGATAAACCTCAGAGAAAAACCTGTTGCGACTTTTAAGGAGTCATTACCACACGATGCCTACTGCCAACATTGACACCAAAGCGACTCACACTAAGATTTCTGGAGATATGGTGCGGACTTATCTCCAAGAAATTGGGCGGGTACCCCTGCTCACCCATGAACAGGAGATTATTTATGGAAAACAGGTTCAAAAAATGATGGTTCTGCTGGAGGAATACAGTGCGCTGCAAGATTGCTTGCGACGGGAACCGACTCGGGCAGAATGGGCGGCACATCTCAAGATGAGTGAAAGTGAATTAGGGCAACTGTTGCGCCAAGGGAAACGGGCGAAACGGAAAATGATTGAGGCGAATTTGCGCTTAGTGGTGGCGATCGCGAAAAAATACCAAAAGCGCAATATGGAGTTCTTGGATCTGATTCAGGAAGGGACTTTAGGCTTAGAACGGGGAGTGGAGAAATTCGATCCCATGAAAGGCTATAAATTCTCCACCTATGCTTACTGGTGGATTCGTCAGGCCATCACTCGTGCGATCGCCCAACAAGCTCGCGCCATTCGTTTACCCATTCATATCACCGAAAAACTGAACAAAATCAAGAAAATTCAACGGGAACTCTCCCAACAATTGGGACGCAGTGCCACAGCAGGCGAAATTGCTCAAGAATTGGGCGTTGAACCTTCTCAAATCCGGGAATATCTGAGCGTTGCCCGTCAGCCTGTTTCCTTAGATGCGCGAGTGGGAGATAACCAAGACACCGAACTCTGTGACTTACTCGAAGATGACGGGATTTCTCCCGACTTATTCATCACTCAAGAGTCTTTGCGCCAAGACTTGCAGAATTTGATGGCCGAATTAACCCCCCAACAGCGTAAGGTGATTAGTCTGCGCTTTGGTTTAGATGATGGTAAAGGGATGTCCTTAGCCAAAGTTGGGGAACGGTTAAACCTGAGTCGGGAACGAGTGCGCCAACTCGAACACCAAGCCTTAAATCACTTACGAAAACGTCGGGCTAAAGTGAAAGAGTATCTGAGCGCCTAAATAGAATTGATGTGTGAGTTGCCCATGATTAGACTATGCTCTAGTCATGGGCTTTTCGTTTTGTTTAAACCGCGAAAAAAAATAATCCCCCTAAAATGCTATGTCAGATTGTGGATGTCACATTGAAGCCGAAAATAAGCAAGAACGGAAAACCCTGTGGGTTTTGTTGCTCATTAATGGAAGTTTGTTTGTGATTGAAGTCTTCACGGGGATTTTCGCCGAATCTACCGCTTTAATCGCCGATTCCTTGGATATGTTAGCAGATATGACAGTCTATGCTTTATCCCTTTATGCGGTAGGCAAATCCCGTCAGCACAAAAACCGTGCTGCTTCCTGGAGTGGCGTTTTTCAAATCACCTTAGCGGTTTTAGTTCTAGTTGATGTTTGGCAACGGTTTATTACAGGCAGTTCTCCTGAGTCGGTTTGGATGATGGGAATTGCGGGTTTAGCGTTGCTAGGAAATAGTTACTGTTTATATTTAATCTCCAAACATCGCCAAGGGGAAATTCATATGCGAGCCAGTTGGATTTTTACCCAGAATGATGTGATTGCGAATGTGGGGGTAATTGTAGCGGGTTTATTGGTGGCCGTTTTGGATTCCCGTTTCCCAGATTTGATTGTGGGATTGATTATTTCCCTAATTGTCTTGCGAGGGGGTGTAACGATCTGGCATGAAGCACGAGTCAATGGTAAACAGTAACAAGCATCTCTCGCTATATCAGAAGGAGAATAGTTGAAAAATGGGTAATAAAAAGCCGTCCTGAAGGACGGGGCTTGTATCCCATTATTTTCGGTCAAGGTCGTCGCACATTAAAACAACACCATTCTCCCCGCTTCCAAAGGGTGGCCACAATCCAACCATGAGCTTCCAAAGTATCCGCAATGGGTTTAGCTTGTTCTAATAAAATGCCACTAAAAATCCCCCATCCTTTTGGTTTTACTAAGTCCGTCATCTGAGGAATGAGTTCTAGAATCACCTCGGCTAAAATGTTGCAGAGAATGCCATCTAGGGGTTCTAGGATAAGTTGAGGAATAAGATCAACACTCCCCTTGTGAATGCTGAGTTGATTTGAGTTAATACTGTTTAAATCGCGGTTGCTTTTAGCCGCACGAACAGCTAGGGGGTCGGTATCGACACTATAAACCTGTTGGGCACCGAGCAGAACCGCCCCGATGGACAAAATCCCGGAACCACAGCCAATATCTGCCAGCGCCTGACGGGGTTTATCTGCTGTAATGCGGATTTCTAGTGATTCTAGACAGAGTTGGGTGGTGGGGTGGGTGCCGGTGCCAAAGGCCGCACCGGGATCTAAACGGATAATCACTCGGTCAGTATCTGGGGGAGGGGTCAACCAGGCCGGATAAATTAAAAAGCGATCGCCAATTTCTTGGGGTTGCCAATACTGTTTCCAGCTACTCGACCAATCTTCCTCATCAATCAAACTCCATTTCGTGATGGGTGCAGGCAGTTCTAAGGTCAGAGCATCCTGTCGCAACAACAAGGAGAGGGCGGCTAAATCTAATAACTGGGCTGATTCTTGGTCTAAATAGGTGGTAATTAACCAAGAATAGCCCCGTTGTTCCCCGGCCATGCCACGACAACCAAATTGCTCCAGTCGCCAGAAGATCGTATCTTCTAGAATTGGGTCGCAGAGAATTTTGATTTCCCACCAGTTGTTAGCCATGCGTTTTGAGGAATGAGGGCCGATGAGCGATCGCCAATTCCGGAAATCGGCGATCGCCCCTTCTGTACTAAATTAAAAGGAACATCCCCTTAAAGGGCAACAGTATAAGCGTCAGTAATCCCCGGAATGCGTTGAATTTCGCCAATAATCCCCTCGGGTAAAGGATCATCCAAACTCAAAGCCATTACCGCATCCCCTCGGACAATCTTACGCCCCACCTGCATACTGGCAATATTGACATTAAATTCACCTAGCAGCGACCCCAAACGACCAATAATCCCCGGCATATCCCGGTGTAGAGTGAATAACATATAAGGGCTAGGAGGCAAGTTAATGGGGAAACCGTCCAAATTCGTCACCCGGATTTCACCATCGGACAAGAGAGCTCCCGTCACCGAATGTTGTCCCAAAGAGCCTCGCGCTTCCAAATACAACGACCCCGAGTAATCCGATGCCGACGCATCTTTTGTTTCAATCACTCGGATGCCCCGTTCCTTTGCCTCTAAACTAGCATTAACATAGTTCACCCGTTCGCGTAAGGCCTTAGATAATAACCCTTTCAAAGAAGCAATCACAATGGGCTGACTTTGAGCCGTAGCTAAATCCCCTTGTAGACGGACATTGAATAAATCCACCCGTCCGCCGGCCAATTGTCCCACTAGAGTCCCGAGGGTTTCCGCCAGTTGTAAATAGGGCTTTAACTGCTCCATCACATCGGGATTCAGCCCCGGAATATTCACCGCCGAACGGGCTGGTAAACCTAGCAGAACATCGCGAATTTGCTCGGCCACATCAATCGCCACATTGACCTGAGCTTCTGCCGTAGAGGCCCCTAAATGGGGGGTGAGGATGACCTCTTTCCCCAACTCCCGTAACTTGGACTCCCCAAGGGGTTCTTCATTGAACACATCCAAAGCTGCCCCAGCAATCCGCCCCTCTTTTAAAGCCTTTGCTAACACATCCTCATCGACAATGCCCCCTCGGGAACAGTTGATAATGCGGGCGGTGGGTTTCATTTTTGCGATCGCCTCCTCCCCAATTAAATTGGTCGTCTCCGGCGTTTTCGGCACATGGAGGGTAATATAATCCGCCTCTTGGAACAAAATATCTAAATCCACCAAACGGCAGCCCAACTGTTCCGCCCGGTCCGCCGAAATAAACGGATCATAGGCCAACAACTTCATCCCCAAAGCCTTCGCCACTGTCGCCACATGGGAGCCAATTTTCCCTAAGCCCACCACGCCCAAGGTTTTCTTATAAACTTCCGCCCCGATAAAACTCTTGCGGTCCCACTTGCCCGCCTTCACCGAGAGATTGGCCTCGGGAACATAGCGAGAAAGGGATAACATCATAGTCAAAGCGTGTTCCGCCGCCGCCGTGGTGTTTCCCTCGGGAGAATTCACCACCACCACACCTCGACGAGTGGCAGCCGGAATGTCCACATTATCCACACCAACACCCGCCCGACCGACAATCTTTAACTGAGTTCCCGCCTCAATCACTTCCTGCGTGACCCTTGTACCGGAACGGATCATTAGGGCATCATACTCAGGAATAACTTGTATTAATTCTTCTGGACTCAGACCCGTTTTAACATCGACCTGAGCCACTTGAGATAAAATCTCAATCCCCGCTTGATCAATGGGGTCAGAAACAAGGACTTTGGACATAGTAGCTAATCTAGTTCATACAGCGCATAGGCATTTTAAGGGGAAATGGGGCAACATGGATGGAATCATTGGAAAGATTTTCAGTTTTTCGTCTTGGTTTCCCTAGCCATTTGCTTTAAGATCAAGTCCACCCCGGTCTAGCACCATGAACCATCAGTCATTGACAATGGAATCTTGAGCCTTGAGTTTTAGTAATGAGTTAAAATGAACTATCTTTTTGCTGTCTTCCCCGACCGAATTAAAGCCGAAGAAGCTTATACAGCCTTGGAAAAAGCCGAAATCCCTCCCCAGCAAATCTCAATTCTAGGGCGTGGCTACAAGAGTGCCGATGAATTTGGTTTAATTGATCCTGCTGTCCAAGGACGCAAACAAGCCCTGTTTATGGCTTTTTGGCTCGTCCCCTTTGGCTTCATTGCGGGATTTACCTTTAATCTCCTCACCGAGTTTAATCTCTTCCCTTGGGCAGGAGCTTTGGGAAATCACCTGATTGGCGGTCTTTTTGGAGCCATTGGGGGGGGTATGGGGAGCTTTTTTGTGGGGGGTGGCATTGGTGCCGCTTCGTCGAGTGGGGATGCTTTACCCTACCGCAATCGACTCAATGCAGGCAAGTATATTGTCGTGGTCAGAGGATCGGAACAATTGAAAAATCAAGCTACTCCTATCTTGCGACAATTTGAACCAGAATCCTTACAGGGATATGCAGAAACCTAATGCGTGTTGTAATTCAAAAAGTCCGGTCTTCTTCCGTCTTAGTTAACCAGAAAATTGTGGGGCAAATTGACCGGGGCTTAAATCTTTTAGTAGCCATTGCCCCAACCGATACCCCGGAAGAATTGGACTGGATGGCGAGAAAATGCTTAGATTTACGACTTTTCGCTGATACAGAAGGCGGACGGTGGGATAAGTCTGTGCAAGAAATCGGCGGAGAGTTATTAGTCATTAGTCAGTTTACGCTCTATGGGGACTGTCGGAAAGGTCGTCGTCCTTCCTTTAGTAATTCGGCTCCCCCAGACCAAGCTGAAGCTCTGTATAACCAATTTGTAGAACGTTTAAAAGCCAGTGGGTTAAGGGTAGAAACAGGTCAATTTGGGGCTATGATGCAGGTGAATATTGAAAATGATGGACCCGTAACACTATTGTTGGAACGTGAGAAACATTATGTCTGAGTGGAACTACGAAACAACGGTTCAGGAACTAGAGGCCATTATTCAAAATATTGAATCTGGTCATTTACCACTTGAAGATATTTTTGAGCAGTTTGAGGAAGCGGTGCAGCACCTCAAAAAATGTGAAGATTTTTTGAACCAAGGTCAGGAACGAATGACTTTACTCATTGAGACACTAGATGATTCTGTGCTGTTGGATTGATTGGTTGACTGTATAGCGAGGCAATATTGGAAAAAGATGCTCAATGAGTTGCAACAACCGTTCAGTTTCAGGAGGAGTTAATCCAAATCCATTTCTCTCAAGAGGGCGAGTTGCAACATTCCAAAACTCAATGCAATTTTGAGAAGCGATTCGTAGTTGATGCTCATCTTGACGCACCTCTCCAGAAACTTGGCCAATAACATATCCTTGAGGATCGATAATTACCAAAGTTGGTCATGCCCGCACTGCATACTGTTGCCAAATATAAAAATTATTATCCACAATTACCGGATGTTCGATGTCAAACGCAAGGGGTTTCGGACCAAATCAAGGAGGTTTTCCCGTCCCGGTTCATGGAGGGCGGCAATCAGAGCATCGGCAGAAGTTGGTATTGAGGTTGTCATGGCATTATGGTTGGAGGAATCAAGAAATAATCACTAAAACATCGTTTATCGTCTCGGTAATGAGCGATCGCCCTGGCTTGGGGTTGAGGTGATGATGAGCGGATACCCCCTCGATTAGCTCACTCGGCAAACATCTCCGCCAAGGTGTCGAGAACTCGGCTTTGCTCATCTGGACTAATTTGACCCAGTTTTTTGACCAATCGAGTTTTATCAATGGTGCGGATTTGATCCAGAACAATTTGCCCCTCCTTACCCTGAAACTGACAGGCAATCCGAGTCGGGTAGGCTTTCCCTTTCGTCGTCATTGGTGCAATAATCACCGTGGCAATATAACGGTTCATTTCATCGGGTGATATAATCACACAGGGTCGTGTTTTCTGAATTTCACTGCCAATTGTGGGATCAAGATTAACAAAAAAAACATCAAAGCGCTTGGCTACCACTCCCATTCACTTTGCTCCCAATCGGTACTGTTAACTTGATCAAGAAGAACATCATCTTGTTCTTTCGCCATTGCTGCAAAGGCTTGCTCCCAGCCTGTTCGTAACGGTCGTGCGGTGCGAATCGTCAGATGATCGCTCTCCACTTCAATTTCAACCTCTGTCTGAATACCGCTTTGCTCTAACAGCAGTTTAGGAATACGCACCCCTTGGGAATTGCCAATTTTAACGATTCGGGTTCTAATCACTTTGCTCATGCTGGGATGGCCTTAAAAGCAGGATGTAATTACATTGTAACCACAACCCAAGAAGCGGTCAAGTACAAGGTGTTCTCGATACTATAGCTAGTCCTAATGAGACGTGAACTCTGGGCTATTGTTCTATGTCGATTCCAGGCGAGCCTTTTTTGCACGACTCAGATAGGTTCGCTATGTCAATTAAATCAATTGCTAGACTGAGGAACTTGAGTATAATTTTAGAGTATGCCAACAGTTCTACGAGTCGCTCCTTACCGCTTCTATTTTTACAGCCATGAACCCAATGAACCCGCACCGAATGCCGCAAATCTGAATTTGAAAGGATAGACAGTAAACTTCAGAACTGTCAGGCAAAACAACTACAGGCAGCACCAGCGGCTCATTCACGCTTTCAGCAACAGCTAGTACCCCCTGATGATTGCGATCGCTCTGATCCGTTACACTCTACACCCCCATATTCTCGATATTAGCACCTTATTCAGCAGACCCCATGTAGAAATGGCGTTCATTAACCATAGATGCTCCTTAAGGAACACCCCAAATTTTTAACTCATTATCTCGACCTAAACTGATTAAGTTTTGACCATTTTCTGTGAGGGCAAGGGCGGTAATCTCTTGATGATGACCGGAGAGGGAATGGATTAATTCTGTGGTGTAGGGATTCCAAAAATAAATCATGCGATCGCCTCCAGCTGTGATTAAAATACGACCATAGGGCGTAAACCTAAGACAGTGGGTTTGAGGAACCATAATGACTCGCCGAACTTTTTGCAGGGATAAGTCCCACAACGAGAGATGCCCTGCCCAGTCAGTCGTGACGAGGGTTAATTCATCGGGACTGAGGGCAAAATGAAGAGTATAAGTGTGTAGGGTACGAGGTCGGTCCCGGGTGCGCAAGTCCCAGAGTTTTAGGGTTCCATCTTGACTGCTGCTGACTAGGGTGTTGCCTGTGGCACTAAATTGTAACGCCAAAATGCGATCGCTATGAGCGCCAAGGACTAAATGTTTCCCCAGTGTCCCCACTAATTTCCCAGTTTTGAGACTCCACAGACGCAGCACCGCATCACTGCCTCCCGTTGCTAATACTTGTTGTTCCGGGGAAAAGGCGATCGCCTCAATACGGCCTTGATGACCCGAAAACTCCCATTTTAACTCCCCCTCCTCCCACACTTCAATCCGAGCATTTTTCTGTTGAATCACCCGAATCAAACAGTCAGGAGAACAGAGAAAAAGAGTTTCATTACGCTGTCGGGGGAGGGAAGATAAAACCTCACCCGTGGCGATGTCCAAGACTTCTAGGGTTTTTCCTTTCCGGTGTGCGATCGCCCGTCCCAACCCATCCACCGTCGCCCCCCGTCCCACCCGCATTCCCCCCTGTTCCTCAAACAGATGATAGGGCAAATAAGCCCTTAACGCCCGCCGTACATCCTCCTCCCCTCGATGTCGCAATAACTGATAGGCCACCCGTTGCACCTGCTCCGACTCATCATAGAGTGCCGTAATAATTAACTCTAAGCCCCCTTTTTCGTACTTTAAAGCCTCTTGCAACGCCATTTTGCGAGATTCCACCACCGGACTACTCGCCCGCTTTCTCACCCCCTCCAGACCCCCCAAAACTAACGCCGTCTCCGGGGTAACAGATTGGTGGAATCCCATCACCACATCAAAATCTCTCGGTTGTTGGGGTTGACCATGAACCATAGGAGCAAATGTAACCAAAAAACCTCCCCTCCCATCTTAAACCCAAAAAGAGGACACCCATACATAGGGCTTGCTGAATAACTTGGGGAGCAGGGGAGTCGGCAATAATTATCAATTATCAATTGTCAATTATCAATTCCCTTGTTGAGTCTAGCGTTGGGCTTTTTCAGCAGACCCTACATAATGCTAAAATCAGGAGAAACCTAAACGGTAAACATCAAGGATTGTCGGCGCTGGTTTAAGAACGCAGGAATAAAAAATTATGTTTGATGCTCTAGCAGAACGCTTAGAAGACGCTTGGAAAAAATTACGCGGTCAGGATAAAATCTCCGAAACCAATATCAAAGAAGCCCTCAAGGAAGTCCGGCGCGCCCTACTTGAAGCCGATGTCAACCTGCAAGTCGTTAAAACCTTTATCAGCGAAGTCGAAAAACAAGCCCTCGGAGCCGAAGTCATCTCCGGAGTGCGCCCCGACCAACAATTTGTCAAAATCGTTTACGACGAATTAGTAAACGTCATGGGCGAAAGCAACGCCCCCCTCGCCCAAGCCGACACCCCCCCCACCGTCATCCTCATGGCAGGGCTACAAGGCACCGGGAAAACCACCGCCACCGCCAAACTCGCCCTCTATCTGCGCAAAGAAAAACGTAGCTGTTTAATGGTCGCCACCGATATTTACCGCCCCGCCGCCATTGACCAACTCATCACCCTCGGTCAGCAAATTGATGTCCCCGTTTTTGAACTCGGCAAAGACGTAAACCCCGTTGAAATTGCCAAACAAGGCGTTGCCAAAGCCCGAGAAATGGGCGTAGATACCGTCATCATCGACACAGCCGGACGCTTACAAATCGACCCGGAAATGATGGCCGAATTAGCCCAAATTAAAGCCACCGTACAACCCCACGACACCCTACTGGTTGTCGATGCCATGACCGGACAAGAGGCCGCCACCCTCACCCGCACCTTCCACGAAGAAATCGGCATCACCGGAGCCATCGTGACCAAAATGGACGGCGATAGTCGTGGGGGGGCTGCCCTCTCCGTGCGCTGCATCTCCGGCCAACCGATTAAATTTATCGGGGTCGGGGAAAAAGTCGAAGCCCTACAACCCTTTTATCCCGACCGCATGGCCTCCCGCATCCTCAACATGGGCGATGTCGTGACCTTAGTCGAAAAAGCCCAAGAGGAAATTGATCTTTCCGATGCCATGGCAATGCAGGAGAAAATCCTCGAAGCCCGCTTTGACTTTAACGACTTCCTCAAACAAATGCGCCTCTTGAAAAATATGGGGTCTTTAGCCGGGGTCATGAAATTAATCCCCGGCATGAACAAAATTAGCGGCGATGTATTGCAAAAAGGCGAAACTCAACTGAAACAGACCGAGGCCATGATTAACTCCATGACCAAAGAGGAACGAGGCAACCCGGATTTATTAGCGAAATCCCCCAGTCGTCGCCGTCGCATTGCCCAAGGGTCTGGTCACAGTGAGGCCGAAGTATCTAAATTGATTGCCGACTTCACCCGGATGCGCGCCATGATGAAACAAATGGGCATGGGAGGCGGAATGCCCGGAATGCCCGGAATGCCCGGAATGCCCGGGATGGGCAACCCCTTCGGCGGGGGGGGCGCACCTCAGCCCGGTTTCCGAGGCTACAGTGGAGGTAGCAAGAAAAAGGCCGGTAAAAAGAAGAAAAAGAAAGGATTCGGCACTCTGTAGGGGTTTGATAGGGGGCTGTGAACTACCCCACCCTGCAAGCGAGGAAGGGGAATTCCGCAACATTTTGTTAAAATTACCAGAAAAATCCGGTTTTTTCCCTCAGCTTTGCCCTGGGAAAGCAAAAGCTTCCCCTTCTCCTCTCCAAGTCACAGCATCTAGGTTTCTGGCTCGACAAGTTTGAGCCGAAGTCCCAAGAAACCTAGTCATCACTGAGCTAGACTTGTTCCCCAGAAATGAGCTAGATTTAAGCCAAATGAGCCAAGGTCTACAATTCCACCGCTTGATATTGTGGGCTAGATTGACTCGTCACAAAGATAGCTCCTTGACTCGTCAATAACGTCACCAATTCAGAAGATAATCCTTCCACACAACTAAACTCCGCTTTTTCTACCTCCACATCTACCCAAGTCACACCTTGGGCATTCGTCTTGATTAATTTGGCATGATTCAAAGCCGTATCGACTAATTTTGCTCGCTTCAACGTCGCATTACTTAAATCCACATAACTTAAGGTGGCATGACTTAAATCCGCCCCACTTAAATCCGCCCCACTTAAATCTGCCCCACTTAAATCTGCCCCACTTAAATTCGCCCCAATTAACTCCGCTTCACTTAAATCTGCCCCGCTTAAATTAGCATTACAAAGATTAGCATTAATCAAATTGGCTCGGAAGAGATTAGTCCCTAACAAATTCGCCCGATAGAGATTACAACTAAATAAGTTACAGCGAAATAAACTCGCACCGCTCAAATTCACGCCCTCTAAGTCGCAGCGAAACAGATCCAAATCCCGAAAATCTCTCGCCCCGGCCGCATATTTTTGTAACAAAGTATTTACATCCATCATGGTTTGTATCGCTAAGGTTGACCAATACTTCTATTGTCCCAAAATCCCAGAAATTCATCAATTTTGTAAAGTTATTTTGCAATTTTAGGCGATCTTCTCCGAGTATCTTGTGACCCGGGGATGTTTTGCTGAGGTGTTCTATAATGTTCGTGGAGTTGTACCGATTAAGACTATGATCACTATCCCAGCTACTTTTAACTGGAAAAAGCTACAAAATGGCTCAGATATTCGTGGGGTTGCTTTGGAAGGAGTGCCAGATGAAGCGGTTAATTTAACCCCGGAGGTGGCGACACTTTTGGGGCAAGCTTTTGTCCAGTGGTTGAGTGAAAAACTCGTCAAACCTGCGCCAGAATTAACAGTAGGGGTAGGGCGAGATAGTCGGTTGTCGGGGATTGAATTAATGGAGGCAACAGTCAGGGGGATTCAAGCCTTGGGTTGCCGGGTGTATGATTTTGGAATGGCTTCAACTCCAGCTATGTTTATGAGTACCGTTACGCCAGATTTTGCCTGTGATGGGGCTATTATGTTAACGGCAAGTCATTTACCATTTAATCGCAATGGTTTTAAGTTTTTTACAGCAAAAGGTGGACTTGAAAAGCAAGATATTAGGGCAATTTTAGGGTTTTCTGAAGGTCAAAATTTCCCCCCAAATGTGGAGAGAGGGGTCATAGAAAAACGAGATTTTATGGCGGTTTATGCGGCGAGTTTGGTCCAAAAAGTACGGGAAGGAGTGAATGATCCTGACAGGTTTGAACGGCCGTTAGAGGGATTAAAAATTATTGTTGATGCCGGGAATGGGGCTGGGGGCTTTTATGTGGATCAGGTGCTTAAACCCTTGGGCGCAGATACAACAGGGAGTCAATTTTTAGACCCGGATGGGATGTTTCCAAATCATGTGCCGAATCCTGAAAATAAGGAGGCAATGGCGGCAATTTGTCAAGCTGTTTTAAGCCATAAAGCCGATTTGGGTATTATTTTTGATACGGATGTTGATCGGGGGGCGGCGGTTGATGAAATGGGTCAGGAGTTGAACCGTAATCGTTTGATTGCTTTGATTTCGGCTATTGTTTTAAGGGAACATCCGGGGTCAACGATTGTCACAGATTCGATTACGTCTGAGGGGTTATCTAAGTTTATTGAGCAGGAGTTAAAGGGGGTTCATCATCGCTTTAAACGGGGCTATAAAAATGTGATTAATGAGGCGATTCGTTTAAATGAGGAAGGACAGGACTGTTGGTTAGCTATTGAAACGTCAGGACATGGGGCGATGCGAGAAAATTATTTTCTCGATGATGGGGCTTATTTAATTACTAAGTTGTTGGTGGAGTTGGCTAAGGCTAAAGGGGAGGGGAGATGTTTGGGGGATTTAATTGCCCGGTTGGAGGAACCGGTAGAAAGTGAGGAGTTACGGATTAAGATTGCCGGGGAAGATTTTAAGGAGTATGGGAATGAGGTGATTAAGGCGTTGGAAAAGTTTGCTGGGGAACAACCGAGTTGGGGGATTGTGCCGCGTAATTATGAAGGGGTGCGGGTGAATTGTCAGGGGGAGCAGGAAAGGGGCTGGTTTTTGTTGCGTTTGTCTCTGCATGATCCGGTGATTCCTTTAAATATTGAGTCGAATGTTAAGGGAGGTGTGAATAAAATTGCGGGATCTTTATTTGAGTTTTTACGGGGTTTTGATCGTTTGGATTTATCGGCTTTTCAGGTTAATTCTGGGGATGCCTAGTGAAATTGTTAAGTTGGCTGATTTTTCTCGGATTCGCTATGCCCAATGTTGGGAGGATGCGGATGTTTTATTGCAGGGATTGGCGATCCAACCGGATGATGTTTGTTTATCGATTGGATCGGCGGGTGATAATACTTTAGCGCTGTTAGCCTGTTCTCCGAAACGGGTGATTGCAGTGGATTTTAATCCAGCCCAAATTGCTTGTTTAGCTTTGCGGGTGGCGGCTTTTCGGGTGTTGAGTCATGGGGAGTTATTGGCGTTTCTGGGGTCAAAATTGGCGACGGGGGGGGAACGTCGGGCTTTCTATGGGCGCTGTCGGGGGCTGTTAGATGAGGCAGTCCGCCAGTTTTGGGATGGTCAGGAGAGGGCGATCGCACAAGGTTTCGCCCGTGTAGGTAAATTTGAACGATACTTGACAACATTCAGAAAGTATGTATTGCCTTTAATTGGCGATCGCACCACCCGAGAACATTTCCTCCAAAACCACCCCCAGTCCGTCCGGGAAGCCTTTTATCAAACCCACTGGAATCATTGGCGATGGCGCTTACTCTTCCGGCTATTTTTCTCCCGTCCCCTCTTAGGTCGTTGGGGGCGAGATCCCCAATTTTTCCGCTACGGAGAAGGCGCAATCAGTCAACACCTCCTACAACGCACCGAGTACGCCCTCACCCAGCTAAATCCAGCCGAAAACCCCTATCTACAATGGATTCTCACCGGATACCACCCCCAAGCCCTCCCCTTTGCCCTCCGCCCGGAAAACTTTGACCCCATTCGCGACCATCTCAACCGTCTCGAATGGCACAACTCAGCCCTAGAAGACTTTTTAAGTCAAAATCCCCATCTGTCCATTAACCGCTACAATTTGAGCAATATTTTTGAGTATATGTCCCCAGACAACAGTCAAAAACTACTCCAACAAATCATCCAACAGAGTCCCCCCGGCAGTCGTTTATTATATTGGAATCTTTTCGTCCCCCGTTGCCGTCCGGATAGCCTAGCGGCTGATTTGCGCCCTCTGAGCGACTTAGCTAACACCCTCTTTCAACAAGATAAAGCCTTTTTTTATCAAGCATTAGTCATTGAAGAAAAAGTACCATAACATCCTCCCGACGCTTATTGTCAACAATAGAGTGCGGGATTCCCAAGCTAAACCCGTGTAGATTGAGAATTAATAATTGATAATTGTTAATTATTCCCCATTCCCCATTCCCTGATTCATGGTATCTATCGCCCGCAAAAACCTATTTGAAGACCTGCCCCGTTTTCTCGTAGCCCAAGCAGGCATCATGTTTGCTGTCAGTCTTGTCACCATTCAAACCGGACTCTTAAACGGTTTCACTCGGTCCACCGCCCTCCTCATTGACGCATCCCCCGCCGATATTTGGATCACCTCCGATGAATTAGTTCACATGGAACTCACCCTGCCCCTTCTTTTAGAACAGGTGAACCAAGCCAATCAAATCCCCGGAGTAGCGCGGGCGGAACCCTTAATGACCGGACTGGGACGCTGGCAGATTCCGGGGGGGGAACTCACCCCCCTACGGTTATATGGCTTTGACCCCAATGGGGTGCTATTTCGTCCCGGTCAGTTACAATCCGGTCAACTCGCAGACTTAAACACACCCTACAATGTGCTAGTGGATCAAGGGAGTTTGAACAGTTTATCCGTCCGAGGAATTGGCGATCGCGGTTTTATCGGCAATCTCCCTGCTACCATTGTCGGCATTACCTCCGACTCCCAATCCATCACCTCCGCCACCTATATTTTTTCCTCCCTCGAAACCGCCAAAGCCTTCGCCAGTGCTGGATTCTCTTCCAGTGTAGACTGTCGAATGCAGCCCGACGGCACCATCCAATGCACCACCTTATATGAAAAACAAGACCAACCCCTTGAGGGAGTCCCCACACCAGAACCCATGAGTTCCGCCGACCCCATTCAATATATCTTGATTCAAGCCGAACCCGGTCAAGATATTGAAGAATTACAAGCCCGTTTAGAGGCCGCCTTTCCTAATACCAAAGCTTGGACAAAAGAAGAAATTTCCCAAGCCACTCGAACCTATTGGCAAAAGCGCACAGGGATCGGTTTTATTCTCGGTTTAGGGGCAACAGTCGGGGTCATTGTGGGCATAGTCATTGTCGGTCAGATTCTCTATTCCTCCGTCGCCGATCATTTAAAAGAATTCGGCACATTAAAAGCAATGGGCGCCTCAAATCGAATGTTATATGGGGTGATTATTGAACAAGCCGTTTATATGGCCGTTTTGGGATATATTCCCGGAATTCTCCTCTGTTTAGGATTAGGAAAATGGACAATGGCCAGTCAAGGAATAATGATTTTAATTACCCCCTCTACAGCGATTGTCGTTTTGGGAATTACCTTAGTCATGTGTGTTGGGTCTGCTCTTTTTGCCATTCAAAAAGTCACCCGTGTAGATCCCATTATTGTGTTTAAAGCCTAGTAAAAATTGCTGATGCTACATCAATGGCTCGGGGCAGATTTGAACTCCTGACCTTGGGCGTATGAGTCCCCTAGTATGCGACCTAGGACTTGCTAAATAACTCTACTCGTGGGTCTAGGGAACAGGGAACACCGGATCTGGAAGGGGATAGGATAGCCTTTTTTGCCCTTCACACCTTGTTTATCGACCTCAAACAACTAGATGTATGCTAACATATACAGCACAAATTGTCATGCTAAGAGTGATCCCTGAGCCTTAGCTAAAGAAGCGCACCTGTACTGATCCAAACCGAACTCCCTACCGACATGGAGCATCAAGGCGATCGCCTAAATCGTCTTGAAAGATGAAGTCTACAAAGAAATTTTTGGGCAAGCGGAAAACTTCAAAAAATATCAGCAGAGAAGCTAAAGCCAAAATGCCTAGTGAACTACACCCTAATTCAACACAGCGCCCTGCTCGATAAAATACTGCCGCATTTCCTCCGTTAGCCCAACGAGGTGGCTAACTTGAGCCGCTTTTAAAATCGCGCTGTGCCACGTAGTATTACTAACATTCGCCTCGGCTAGATTGGCTTGAGTGAAATTAGCCCCCACCAAATTGGCCAAGGCTAAACTAGCTCGGTGTAAGTCAGCACCCGTCAAGTCACTATCACTTAAATAGGCTCCACTTAAATCAGCCCCGCTTAAATTAGCGCCCCGTAAGTCGGCCTCGCTCATGTCAATATCATTTAACTCAGCCCCTCGTAAGTTAATCCCAGCTAATTGCGCCCCACTTAAATCTACACCATTGAGTTGGGTTGCCAAGAAGTTCCCCCCAGCAAAATCCGTTAAGGGATTGAGTTCCACTAACTCCGCTAATTGCAAAATGTGATCGGTGTTAGCATTTAAAATGGCTTGGCGATCATGATCTAACTTGCCCACCGCTTCGGGAGTGGGGGGATTAACCCAGTGTTTCGCTAAAAAACGAGCCAGCACCCGCTCTAAAATGGCGTGTTTGTTCGGGCTAATATCGTGTCGCCAGAGGTTTTCCGCATCGGTAAGGACGATGTGGCTCGGGGAGGGGGTGAAGCGGAGCGTGACAACTGGGGGGGTATTGGGGGCAAAGATGCCGAGGGGATAGGGCTGGCTGGTGCCTTGTAGAATGGCATAACGGGGTTCACTGAAACAAAGCCACTGGGGTAAAGCACTATTTGGGACTAAGCTGAGGGATAGAGCAAGAGGTCGTGTCTCCGTGTTGTGTTGGAGAGAGAGAAAGGCGGGATTCTCATTCTGAGAGGCTTCTCTAGCACACTCTAGGGTTAAGATCCCCCCTTTGATGCCAAATCTGACCCGACCGTTCAGTAACTCTGTCCACTGTTGTCCAAAGGTGAGTTTCACCCCTAACTCTCCCTCGCCAAATGATTCCCCTGTGGTGGCTAGGGGGAGGAGTTCTAGATTAACTGCATCAGGATAGGGATTGTGGAACTCTAATGCGGGACGATTCGACATAGGAATGGCTTCGGATCAAAATGTAGAGCAACGCTGTTACCATAGCATATCCGAGGGAATAGGAGATAGGGAATAGGCAAGCTTCAGTGATTCCTGATTACCGACTTGTTTCCTCGGTCAGGCTAACGCCAACACTCTTGTCCAAATGATGGGAATCCCACGGTAACAACACTACACTAGAGATAAATGCGCCAACTTATCGGACATACTCCTATGATGACTTCTATTCATTCTCTCGCCTTATTATTATTCTTGCTTGTCCTCCCCCTGCTGGGTTGCGAGACTCCCTCGGGGGACATCACCCTACCTTTACCGGATGATGTTGCAGAACCTCAGCCTTCTCTGGCTATGGTGGAAGAGGTGATGGTGGAAGTGGAGCAAGGGGATTCCCAACAAGTGACCTTAAAAGTGACGGGCATCTTGCCTGATGGCTGTGATTTACCCTTACAAGTTGAACAAGAACGGGAAGGGTCCCAAATCACGGTACAACTTTATCGACTGTTGCCTCCGGATGTAATGTGTCCGGCGGTGGTGGTGCCGTTTGAGAAGGACATCCCCCTAAATGAGGGGTTGGAGTCTGGGAGTTATCGCCTGATGGTGAATGAAAAAACCCTAGATTTTGAGCTATAGTCAAAGTCACAGTCGAACCATATAAGGCATAAAAGAACAATGTCTCATTTCACCACTATTAAGGTTCAAATCAAGAATGGCGAGGTGCTGCAAGAGGTTTTGCAAGAACTTGGCTATCAGGTTGAACAAAACGCGGAAGTACGCGGATATAAGGGCATGACGACCCAAGCGGATTATGTTATTCGTCAGAGCAATCGCTATGACTTGGGTTTCCGACGCAATGGGGAAAATTATGAACTGATTGCGGATTTTTGGGGAAGTCAGGTTAATCAGCAAGAGTTCCTCAATCAGGTGAATCAAAAATATGCCCACAAAACCCTGTTAGCTACAGTGCAGGAACAAGGATTTCAGGTGGAGGAGCAAGAAACTTTAGAAGATGGGACTGTGCGGGTTTTAGTCGGACGTTGGGTCTAGTGATCGAGTCTGAGGACTTGGGCAGCCCTTGCCATTCATGCCCCAGATGTTGGGAGGTTGGAACTGAAGATCCTACTGTTCCACTCCCATTCTTCTAAATTTAAGGAAACTTTTGATGAAATTGCAACGCACCACTTGGGGACTCTTGATGGCTGCCCTTGTGTTGGGGGGAGGAGTCTATTTCTATGAAATGATTGTTAGGTCTTATCAAACTGAGGTAGTAGCACGACAACGGAAGGTGATTGACTTGAAGGAGCAGGATATTCAAGAGATTACCATTGAAAAAGAGGGTCGAACGCTACAGTTTGAACGGGTCGAGGCGGAAACTTATAATTGGCGGATGGTGAAACCGCAAGAGGAAATCGCCAATGATGCGGCGATCGCCTTTTTAACCAATTTGTTGGTGGAAAAGGAGCGGGATCGGATGTTTCTGATTGCGGCAGAGGAGAAGGACACCTATGGCTTAGAAGAGCCTTTTGCGACTTTGACTTTAAAGGTGGCTGGGGAGGATCATACTCTGATTCTCGGCAGACCTAACTTTGATCAAAAGTGGGTTTATGCTCAAATTAACCCCCCCTCAGAGACTCCCGAAGAGTTAGAAGTTACCCTTATCCCCATTGAGTTTAGATACGCGGTTGAACGGGATCTCAATGAGTGGAGGCGTTCGAGTCGATAAGAGAAAAAGCCGGGGGGTGTCAACTTCCTCATCCAGCACTTTCTCTCTTTCCTATTGCCCCAGAATTCAGCTAGGCTTTAAGAAGAGCGGGACTGAGGGGGCGGGGACATTGACTAAATCAGAACAACCGATTAAGAAATATTTAAATCCCAATCAGACTATTGGGGTGGAGTCTGAGACTCATCCAGATTTGCCTTTTGCCAATGAAGAACAAGCAGAGGATCTGTTGGAACAAGGAATGCAGGCACTTCAACAGGGTGAGTTAGAGATAGCGCTTTATGCTTTGCAAGAGTCGGTTCAGCACTATCGCGGGGTGGGCAACCCGGAACAAGAGGCGAAAGCTCTGTATTATATTGGTTTGGTGGAATATGGACGGGGCAACTATGAACTGACGTTAAGTTGGGCGGAGTCTTGTTGTGATCTCTTGACTCCGAGGCCACGGTGTCGCCTGCTGGGACAAGCGTTGAGTTTGATGGGCAATGCTTACCGCCATTGTCACCATCCGGATGAGGCGATCGCATTCCAAACCCAAAGTCTTAAGGTTTTTCAAGAATTGGAGGATTTGTCCGGTCAAATGGCCGCCTACAATAACCTCGGTCTGGCCTACAAAGCACAGGGACAAATGCAGAAGGCCATTGAGTGCCAACAGGAGGCTCTGGAAATTGCCCAAAAGTTGGAAGATCGCAATATTATTGCCCAAATTTTGCGTAATTTAGGCAATGCTTGTTATTCTTTGGGCAATTATCGGGGGGCAATTCGCTACTATGAAGAGCGCTTTCAACTCGCCCAAGAAATGAAGGATGAACGGACGGCTGTGCAAATTTTGCGTAATTTAGCCAATGCCTCTTATACCATTGGTGACTATCAACGGGCGATCGCCTATAGTGAACAACGCCTCCACATTGCCCGTCACTTGGGAGATCACCGTTCCCAAGAACAAGCCCTCGGCAGTTTGGGCGTGGCCTATGATGCTCAAGGGGATTATCAAAAAGCGATTCGCTGTTATGAACACCGTTTAAAGGTGGCTCGTATTCTCAAAGATCACCGGGTAGAACGTCAAGCTTTAGGTAGTCTTAGAACGGCCTGTTATGCCCTTGGAGATTATGCCAGAATTATGGAGTATCAATCGGAAGTTTGAACCCAAAATTACTCTTTAACTACGGCTTCATTTAACGCTTTTTTGGCGATTTTCGTCACATAAACCGTCACGGCAACCGTGGCGGCAAAACCCAGTATTCTAATCCCCCACTCGGCCACCGGATTAGCACTGGGACTTTCCGCCCCAATCCGGGCTAAATTCCCGGCTAAAGAGCCAATATAAACATACATAATAGTTCCCGGAATCATGCCCACTGAAGCGAGAACATAATCCTTTAAAGATACTCCTGTAATCCCATAAGCATAGTTTAATAAATTAAAGGGAAAAATCGGAGAAAGTCGGGTTAATAAAACAATTTTAAATCCTGCTTGACCTACGGCCTCATCAATGGCTTGAAACTTGCTATTCTCGGCAATTTTCGCCGCCACCCAGCCCCTAGCAAGATACCGACCCACTAAAAACGCCCCAGTTGCTCCTAATGTGGCCCCAATGAACACATAAACAGACCCCAAGGCCACACCAAACACAATTCCAGCGCCGAGGGTGAGAATAGAACCCGGCAAAAAGGCGACAGTTGCCACAATATAAAGGAACATAAAGGCGATCGCACCAACAGCCCCTAAACCGTCAATCCATTGTAAGGCATTCAATAACCACCCTTGAGGATTCATAGTATTTCCGGTAACATCTTGGGCTAAAGCGGGATTGGCCACTAAAACCATTCCCAATGTGAAACTTGAAACCGCAACTGCTTCTAAAATATAACTGCCTATAAAAGCACAAAATGCCAAAATTGTAAAGCACTGCCAAGTAGAAGGTTTAAACCAAGCTGGAGGACAAGAATCCGCTAAAGCTTGACGTTTAAATTTTTGACGTTTAATTTTGTTTTTTCCATTTAACATGAGTCTCAATAGTTCCCTAGTTCTAGGAACATTAAACTGAGGGAAAATGAGGGAAAGATGAAGGAAAACTGTGCCGAAAATAAAAGTTCCTCTGGGGGAGAGGGGGAGTCGGGTGTCGGGAGTTGAGGGTAATGTCATTGACTCACTCTAGTCAGAAACCGGGTTGCGTTCAATGTCTAGTTTTCTCGATACACCCTAGCAAAAACCCGGTTTCTCATCTCGGGAGTCGGGAGTCAGGAGTCGGAAATAATTGTCAATTGTCAATTATCAATTATCAATTCCCTACTCCCCCGCTCCCCCTCCCCTCACGGCATAATAAGACTATCTTAAGTCCGTTATCTTGCCCGTCAAAGGAGAGACTTTTGTGGTGTTTCGTTATTTTCTCGCCTTGTTACCCCCTGTGGAAGTGCAACAACAGGCCAATGAGTTAAAAGAATATTTTGCCCGGGTGTATGACAGCCGAAAAGCATTTAATGCACCGCCTCATATTACCCTGTACCCGCCCTTTTTGTGGTCAGAGACTCGCTTGGCAGAATTAACTCAGATTCTGGAGCAGTTTGCCCTCAATCAAAAGCCAATCCCAATTGTTCTTGATGGTTTTGGGGCATTTAAGCCTCGGGTGATTTTTTTGCGTCCCCGGAAAACGCCGGAATTAATGGAGATTGAACAAACATTAGGGGCTGTTTTGATGCAGGAATTAGGGTTAGTTACTCCACAAAAAAACCGTTTTTTTAATCCTCATCTGACCTTAGCCTTTCGAGATTTAACGCGGGATAATTTCAAGGCGGCTTGGTCAGAATTTGAAACGCGAGAATTTCACGCAGAGTTCACCGTAAATCAGTTAACGCTGTTACGGCATCAAGGACACCATTGGCAAATTGAGCGAGAATTTGCCCTCAACACCGTTACTGGGAGATGATAAAAGACCCAAAGACCCCACTTAATATGTGAAAATTGGAGGAAGAGGCTGTTTCACCACCCCATACACAGAGAAAAGGCCTGATGGACAAATCCACAGACCTAATCTTTATTGATCTTCTCTGGGGTCTTTTCTCAACCCTCAGCTTCTAGCGAGGTTGACGAGATTGGATGTATTGAATCGCCGACTGAGAAGGCACCAAAACGATTTGATTTAACCCAGCATTGTTGCTCGTTTCCATCGCTTGAATCACACCTTCTAAAGGCACAGCTTGAATAGACACCGTAGAAGCAAGACTAGGTTCTTGTTCTTTAAAGCGCTCAATCATTTGTTGCAACTGTTGCTTATCAAAGAAGAACGGAATCACCTGTTCATCCCCTTGTTGCAATGTTAAATAACCCTGTTCCGGGCCACCCCGTGCCACAAATAAGGGAGTTCCTTGGAAATCTTGACTCAGTTGGCGAGCTTGTTGTACCTGTTGCTCAGTGGGAACATAGGTAAAGCCAAAATTGGCTTGAGTATTTTGGCTTGCTTGACGATCTAACTGGTAAATCTCAGCCAACGACACCACAACCACCTGTACTTGATTTCCTAAAGCAGGATTATCGCGTTTGAGGTTTTGTACAAAACGTTCTGCATCTTGGGGGCTAATGAACACACCCGCCACACTCCCCGCACTGGGGTTATCTGCATCAACTTGAGCCACTAACGGTTTCCCTTCGCGGTCTGCAATAGTAAAGACAGGGACATTTTGTAAGCGTTCCACAATTTCTTGTTCCGTTAAAGCTAACACTTCAAGCGCTCCACCCAATACAGTTCCTGCCATTGCAGCACCAGCAATTCCCAACATAGCAAACCGACGTAAAAGTGACTTCATCATAACCTACCTCAAAATACATTGTCCTAAATATTAAACGGCATCCTCACGGCAGAACGCCTCACAAAGACAACCGCAGCAAACTGGGATAATTTTGGACTCCACTCTAGGAAACCCTCGTTTTAGGGCAAATCTAAAAGCGAGATTGTTTAGACTCACAACCCAAGGGAGTGGAATTTGTCTCCAAAATACCTTATTTGTTTGTCCTTTGTGTATCCTTTGACCCTCATCCCCCCGATAGAGTTCCGGGAATCCATCAGCATTTCTGCTGAACTTTCCCGCCTTGTGACACACTCCCGACAGAAACCGCCTAGGCGGTAGGGTGCGGGGCTTCCTCTGGGCTGCCCCAGACTTGCGTTTTATCCTAACAAATTTAAGGGGGGTTTTGGAAAAGCACTCAACCCCAGTGCTGTGATATCCACATTGATGCAGTAATGAAGCTCACCCTACCTGCCTGGGGCGAGGTAGGGGAATGCGTCGCTATTTTGGCCAATTTCGGACACAACTGCATTTTCCCTATTACCTAGGGCTTGCTGAATAACTCGGGGAGTCGGGAGTCGGGAATGAGGAGAAAAGGCTTAACTTGTCAAGATTGAGGGTCGCCTTGTCATATCAAATAGGCAATGGTTACACCGGAACCCCCTTCATTTTGGGGGGCGAGTTCAAAGCGCTCTACTTGGGGATGGCGAGTGAGCCACTCATGGACTCCTTCCCGTAATTTCCCGGTTCCTTTGCCGTGAATAACCCATAAAATGCCGCTTTGAGTCGCCTTATTAATGGCCTGTTCTAAATCGGATTCGACTTGATGAACTCGTTTCCCGCGAATATCTAGGGTATTGCTAGAGGTGCGAATGGCGACGGGGGGTTTCGCTGGGGGCGTAATCGAAACCGTGGGGGTTTTGCGGGGTTCTTTGGGGGGGAGTTCTACTTTTTTCCCATCGAGGGACTCAATATCGGTGATGGGGATGGTCATTTTCATTAAACCAAAGCGCACGGATAGTTCCTCTTGATTGTCGCTGAGGCTCAAGACTTCGGCGGTTTGCCCTAAACGAGGGACTCGCACCCGTTCGCCAATTTTGGGTAGGTAGCTGGGTTTCTTTTTGGCCCGAGGGGCGGGTAAATGACGCTGGGCGACGTGCTGGAGGGCTTGGGTGGCTTTTTGGGCGTTTTGTCCGGTTTTGGGCTGTTGTTGCAGTTCTCGGATGACTTGGGCGATTTCGGCTTTGGCTTGGGCGATCGCAGTTTGAACGGCCTGTTCCTGAGATTGTTTTAGGGCTTGTTCCCGTTCCTGTAAGGATTGGGCGCGTTGGGATACTTCCTGATAAAATCGTTCGGCTTCGGCTAATAATTGGGCGGCGGCATCGGCTTTATCTTCCTGTCGTTTCCGTTGGGCTTCTAACCCGGCAATCACTTCATTTACGTCTTGGGAGAGGCCTCCTACACGCTCTTGGGCAAGGCTTAAAATGGCTGGAGGTAATCCTAGACGTTGGGCAATGGAGAGGGCGTTAGAGCGGCCGGGGATGCCCCACAGGAGGCGATAGGTGGGGGATAAACTGGCTTCGTCGAACTCAACGGAGGCATTTTCAAAACGCTCGTCTTGGTATTTGAGGGCTTTGAGTTCTCCGTAGTGGGTGGTGGCGATGGTGAGATGGACGTGAGCGGCGAGGTATTGTAACAGTGCGATCGCCAAGGCACTCCCTTCTGCCGGATCGGTTCCGGCTCCGACTTCATCTAAGAGGATTAAATCAGGGGTAATGGTTGCTTCTGGGGTTTGAATCGCGTCTAAAATCCGACTAATCCGGCGAATATGACCGGAAAAGGTGGACAAACTCTGCTCTAAGGATTGTTCGTCCCCAATATCGGCTAAAATATGCTCAAACCAAGGTAATTCGACAGGTTCACGGGCGGGGAGAAATAAGCCAACTTTAGCCATCAGTGCCGCGAGTCCAATGGTTTTGAGCGTGACGGTTTTTCCCCCGGTGTTGGGGCCGGTAATGGCCACGACTCGCGTTTTGGGATTCACTTGCACATCAATGGGAATCACGGCGCTCCCCTGTTCGTGTTTGTGTTGCCACACCAGCAGGGGATGGCGCAGTTGTCGCAGGGTGATCCCTTCCCCTGACTCAATGAAGCGGGGAGGATTGCCTTCTAACCAGAGACTATAGCGGGCTTTGGCGGTGGCGAGATCCAGTTTGGTGGCGGTGGCGAGTAAATGTTCTAAGTCGGCCTGCACTTCGGCCACGTTTAAGGTTAAGGCTTGTAAGATGGCTTCTTGTTCCCGTTGTTCTTGCCGTTGCAGTTGGCGCAGTTTGTTCCCCGTTTCCACAATGGCGTAGGGTTCAATGTAGAAGGTGACTCCGGTGCTAGAGGTATCATGAACAATGCCCGGAATGGTGTCTTTATGAGAGGCTTTGACGGCTAAGACGAAGCGATCGCCCCGTTGGGTAATCACCATCTGTTGTAAGCTGGTGGTCTGCCGTTGGATGATTTTGTTCAGGCTGTGATAAATGCGATCGCGCACGGTCTTTAACTGTTGCCGTAGGTCTGCTAATTTAGCACTGGCGCGATCCGCCACCTCCCCCCGCTCATCAATACAGTGGTGGATGTGCTGTTCTAATTCTGGATAGGTGCGAATTTCCGACACGAGACTCTGTAGGGTGGGGACTTCCTCCTGTTCATCCAGCATCCGCCGCAAACGCCGCATTCCGGCTAAAGTAGTGGCAATATCGAGTAATGCTTTACCGCTTAAAATCCCTTGCCGTTCCGCTCGTTCTAAGGAGTCCCCAATATCCTGAATCCCTTCAAAGGATAACCCCGTGGTGGTGCGACTTTCCAACAGATAGGCCTCTTTGGTCTGTTCCAAGAGTGCCACAGTCTCGGCCCGATTGGAGGGCAACTGTAAATGACGAGCGGCGATCGCACCTAATTTTGTAGCCGCAAACGTCGCCAAATGTTGGCATAAACGCGACCATTCCAACAGTTCTAAGGTTTCCGCCTGAATCAATGTCTTACCCTTAAGCAATTTACCAACAAACCCCCATTATAATCGATTGTCTTTGGGCTTCAGAGTTATCGAAAGTTCATCAGTACCGTCGAAGTCGGGGAGTTGGGTATGGTCAGGAAGGCGAGTAAGACCGAGGGGGGAAGATTTGGCGATGGTCATAGTAAATGGGTTCTTATCGCAGGGGATAGCTAAGATTTTGACTACTCCCACCGTTAAGCTCCTCTCGTCTTCTCCACAATTAGAACAGTTTTGGCTATTGACACTCCACTGCCTAAAGGCGAGTGGATTCTTTCCTCATAGACTCTTGTCTAGCCAATCAGAAATTGACCCCGACAGAACGTCTCCGAAAGCATTTTGAATCACGGGCTGTCCGACCGCGATTAATCCACGATTTCTTATAACTTGACTGGCCGCCACATCCCTATTGGTTTTATATCCACAATTAGGACAATTATGAACCCTATTTGATAGATTCTTTTTCCCTGTATGTGTATTACAATTCGGACACATTTGGCTACTATAGTCTTTATCTACCTTGAGAAATTAGACCCCTTTTTCTTGTTTTTTAACCTTCTTTGCAGCGATTTAAGCTGGCCATGAAGTTGATTAAAAAACCGAGGTCTTTTGACTAATTCCCCGTCTGAAGTCGCTAGGTATGAATCCAGTCCAATATCTACCCCTAGAGGATGTCCATGGATCGGGCTTGCAGGAATATTGACCGCTAACTGATAAATTAGCTGCACAAAATACCCTGATGCCCGTTTAACCACTCTGATTTGTTTCAAGAGAAACCCATCAGGAACAGGTCTAGACATTCTCATTTTTACTTCCCCAATTTTGGGAAGTTTCA
>NZ_JAIHOM010000192.1 GCF_026130165.1 Spirulina subsalsa FACHB-351
TATTCTCAGCCATCGGTTTACCGTCGGAGTCGGGATAAAGCAGGTTAGAGGGGATGGGGGTTTGAACCATCGTTCTGTAGTAAATCAGGACTGATTTTATTTTAATGGGGGATTGGGGGAACGCTCTACCGTAACCTTAAACCTAGATTAGAGGGTTTCTGGATCAATGCCGAGTTCTTGTAGTTTAGCAAAGGCGCGATCGCGTTGTTCTTGAAACAAATCCCGCTCCTGTTGTGCCAGATTCCGTTCTGCAAACAACTCACCCGGCTCCTTAAACGGTTCTCCAGTCGGATGATAAATCACTAACCCCTCCCCCGACAGTTCAAAGCGAATATTCAATAGAGGGGAAGTCCAAGGCAAATGGAGGGGCGTGATTAAGCGAAAACTTTCCTCAATTGTCTCCCGTTCAAACCCCCAAAAATCATAGGACTCGGGGTTATAAAAATACATCTCCAGCACCCCGTACTTTTCATAAAACCGTTGTTTCGCGGCCATTTCTGTCGTCGTATTACTGGGGGAGAGAATTTCAAAGACGACTTGGGGGGAAATATCGTCCTCTTCCCATTGTTTATAACTCCCTCGGTCGCCATCGGGACGACCTAAGACTACCATAGCATCCGGCGCTTGACGGGGAGCAGGGGGGCGCTGGACAGGCACAGGATACCAGAGCAAATCTCCCGCGACAAAGGCAATTTCATCCTTGAGTAATTCCTTGAGATTGGAGACTAAACGCACAATCCAGCGATACTGGAGGGTATTCTCAGCCATCGGTTTACCGTCGGAGTCGGGATAAAGCAGGTTAGAGGGGATGGGGGTTTGAACCATCGTTCTGTAGTAAATCAGGACTGATTTTATTTTAATGGGGGATTGGGGGAACGCTCTGCCCTAAGCTTCAAGCTAGATTTGAGGGTTTCAATAGAGCGTTAGGTTCTTTTGAACTAGGCGAAAACCCATGTAATCAGACTTGAGAGAGGGGGGACAACTATCACGACAAGCCGAACGACAATATTCTGGTAGATTGAGCCAAGAACCTCCACGCAGCAGCTTTTTAGCGGATCGGTTGTCCTCCAATAATTTTCTTAATCCATCCCTCTGATTTTGAGCCTTAGAATGATGGTTGAGCCAAGCCCTTCCATCCCTTGGCGCGCCTTCATAATGGTCATGCCAATCATCTAAACACCACTCCCATACATTGCCGTGCATATCATGAATTCCCCAAGCATTGGGGGCGTTTAAACTACCGACTGGGATTGTTTTTCGCCCCGTTTTCCCTCGATTATCCCCGTCATAGTGGCGACAGTTGGCCACTTGGGGGGAGAGAGTCAGCCCAAAGGAGTAGGGTGTGGTGGTTCCAGCACGACAGGCATATTCCCATTCGGCCTCACTCGGAAGGCGGTAGAATTGACCACTGGCTTGATTGAGGCGCAAACAGAATTCTAGACAATCTTCCCAACTCACTTGTTCTACGGGGTTGTTTGGACCTTTGAAGTGAGAGGGATTCTGAGGAAGGGAACGCACCACTGGGGGCAGTTGGGCGACAATGCGCCATTGTTCTTGGGTGATGGGGGTCTGACTCATGAAAAATTCCGGTAGGATGACCCGATGTTGGGGGCTTTCGGTGCTGTATCGTTCGGGTTCGTCCTCGGGGGATCCCATAATAAATTCTCCGGCCCCAATGACTACCATTTCTAAGTTTAACCCTCCGGTGGTTTCTCTGTAGCCCTGTTGTTCTGTCTTTTGTCCTTGGATGCTCTTCTCTTGCTCATTCATGTTGGATTTCAAATATGGGAATTGAGAATTGAGAATTGAGAATTGAGAATTGATAATTATTCCCGACTCCCCCTGCTCCCCTGCCCCCCTGCTCCCCTGCTCCCCCGCTCCCCTGCTCCCTATTCCCTAATGCTGTTGGGGTATGACCGGGAAGAAAATCCGCCATCGCGATACAATTGTTAACTGAATGTTACAAACTTCCTCATGGCCCACACGATGAACCTGTCCGATAAGTTACCTGATATTAATGGGAAATCCTCCAATCTACGCGATCGCAATTTAATCTGTATCCGAGGGGCTAGACAACACAATCTCAAGAATGTGGATCTGGATTTACCCCGCGATCGCCTGATTGTGTTTACAGGAGTATCGGGATCGGGGAAATCGTCCTTGGCGTTTGATACCATTTTTGCCGAGGGACAACGGCGTTATGTGGAGTCTCTCAGTGCCTATGCGCGGCAGTTTTTAGGCCAGTTAGATAAACCGGATGTGGATGCCATTGAGGGGTTAAGTCCGGCCATTTCCATTGATCAAAAATCAACCTCCCATAATCCTCGCTCTACGGTGGGAACGGTGACGGAAATTTATGACTATTTGCGGTTATTATTTGGGCGGGCTGGAGAACCCCATTGTCCCCACTGCGATCGCAATATTGCCCCCCAGACCATTGATGAAATGTGCGATCGCATTATGGAACTCCCAGATCGCACCAAGTTCCACGTTCTCGCCCCCGTGGTGCGGGGGAAAAAGGGCACCCACAAAAAGTTACTCTCGGGGTTAAGCTCGGAAGGGTTTGTGCGAGTGCGCATCAATGGGGAAGTGCGAGAACTCAGTGATGCCATTGAACTGAACAAAAACCACAGCCACGATATCGAAATTGTCATTGATCGGTTAATCAAAAAACCGGGGATCGAAGAACGTTTAGCAGACTCCCTCAGTACCTGTTTAAAACGCTCTGAAGGCACGGCTATTATTGCCATTCAACCCGATGAAACCGAGGAAATACCCCCCAAGGAATTAGTCTTTAGTGAAAACTTTGCCTGTCCCGAACATGGGGCCGTGATGGATGAACTCTCCCCCCGTTTATTCTCCTTTAACTCCCCCTACGGTGCTTGTCCCCATTGTCACGGTATCGGCAGTTTACGCACCTTCTCACCGGATTTAGTCATTCCTGACCCCACTCAGCCCTTATATAGTGCGATCGCCCCTTGGTCAGATAAAGATAACGCCTACTATCTCTCGCTACTCTTTAGTTTAGGGGAAACCTTCGACTTTACCATCCAAACCCCTTGGGAAAAACTCACCCCAGAACAAGAGCATATCCTATTCTACGGCTGTGAAGACCCCATCTTAATCCAAGCCGACACCTACCAAGGAAAAGGCTATTATCGCAAGTTTGCGGGCATTCTCGCCATGTTAGAACGCAACTATGCCGAAACCAACTCAGAAACCTACAAACAAAAACTAGAGCAGTATATTGTCTTTCAAACCTGCGAAGTCTGTCACGGCAAGCGCCTAAAACCCGAATCCTTAGCCGTCCGTTTAGGAAAATATCACATTGACGAGTTAACCAGTGTGTCAGTGCGGGATGCCTTGGAACGGGTGAATCAGATGGATTTAACCCCCCGACAGGCCTTAATCGGGGAACTAGCCCTCAAGGAAATTAAAGCCCGTCTGCAATTCCTCTTAGATGTGGGCTTAGACTACCTTACTCTAGACCGAGCCGCCATGACCTTATCTGGGGGAGAAGCCCAACGCATCCGTCTGGCCACCCAAATCGGGGCCGGTTTAACCGGAGTGTTGTATGTGTTAGATGAACCCAGTATCGGACTCCACCAACGGGATAACGGGCGCTTACTCCTAACGCTGCAAAAACTGCGAGATTTGGGCAATACCCTAATTGTGGTGGAACATGACGAGGACACCATCCGGGCTGCCGATTATCTGGTGGATATTGGGCCCAAAGCGGGAGTTCACGGGGGGGAAATTGTCTGTCAGGGAGATTTAGAAACCCTGTTAACCACGGAAGCATCGCTAACGGGAGCCTATTTGTCCGGTCGAAGGGCGATCGCCACTCCCCCAGAACGACGGAAAGGAAACGGGCGATCGCTGACCCTCCAAGACTGTTCCCGTAACAACCTCAAACACATCACCGTAGAAATTCCCCTCGGTGTCCTAGTCTGTGTCACCGGAGTATCCGGATCCGGCAAATCCACCCTGATCAACGAACTCCTCTATCCCTCACTACAACACCATCTCACCAAAAAAATCCCCTTCCCCGAACACCTCGGAGAACTCCAAGGTTTAAACGCCATTGATAAAGTGATTGTCATTGATCAATCCCCCATCGGACGCACCCCCCGTTCCAATCCCGCCACCTATACCGGGGTATTTGATGTCATTCGGGCCGTATTTGCCGAAACCATCGAGGCCAAAGCGCGAGGGTATAAACAAGGGCGCTTCTCCTTCAACGTCAAAGGAGGACGCTGTGAAGCTTGTTCCGGTCAAGGGGTGAACGTGATTGAAATGAACTTTTTGCCCGATGTGTATGTTCAGTGTGAAGTCTGCAAAGGGGCCCGTTATAACCGGGAAACCCTCCAAGTCAAGTATAAAGGCTTTTCCATTGCCGATGTCCTCAATATGACCGTAGAAGAGGCGTTAGGCGTGTTTGAGAACATCCCCAAAGCCGCCCCCCGTCTCCAGACCTTAGTCGATGTGGGGTTAGGTTATATTAAATTGGGTCAACCCGCCCCCACCCTTTCCGGGGGAGAAGCGCAACGGGTGAAACTGGCCTCAGAATTGTCTCGACGGGCGACGGGGAAAACCCTATATCTCATTGATGAACCGACCACCGGGTTATCGTTTTATGATGTCCACCATTTATTAAATGTTTTACAGCGCCTTGTGGATAAGGGGAATTCGGTGTTAGTGATTGAACATAATTTAGACGTGATCCGGTGTGCCGATTGGATTATAGACCTTGGACCAGAGGGAGGCGATCGCGGTGGTGAAATTGTCGCCGTTGGTACCCCAGAAACCGTTGCTCAACATCCCCACTCCCACACCGGAGTTTATCTCAAGCAGGTGTTAAAACGTGAAAATAAAGAGTGAGGTTGCCCTAACTTACCAATTCAGAACCTTAGCAATAAAATCCCCCAAGGTGACAGGATCAAAAGGCTTGGTTAAAACGGCATTCACCCCCAACTGAGCATAATAACGCTGTTCGGCCGCTTGAACCTTAGCCGTGAGGAAAATCACCGGGATTTTAGCCGTAAGGGGATCTTCCTGTAATTTATGCCACGTTGTCGGACCATCCATGTCTGGCATCATCACATCCAAAAGAATCGCGTCCGGTGGTTGTTCATCTGTACCTGAACACAAAGTCTTACACAAAGCCAATCCTTCAGACCCCGATGATGCGGCCACAACATCCCAGTCTTGACCGATTTCTAAGCTAAGTTTCGCGACTTCCCTTATATCTTCTTCGTCATCAATAATTAAGATTTTCCGGTTGCCCATCACACCCATCACCCGTTTAACAGTTCAATTTAACCACTATAGCAATTGTACGGAAAGATGACTTAACATCAAGGTAACTCAAGCTATAGTATTGTGGTCAGGCATTCTAGCTGAGTTTATCTGCAATGTCGGGTGAAGACCCTCGGTTTTACCGACGGGATGAAACCCGACCCGTATAGAAACAGCGAAGCACGACTCTTTAGCTAAGGCTCAGGGATCACTCTTAGCATGACAATTTGTGCT
>NZ_JAIHOM010000015.1 GCF_026130165.1 Spirulina subsalsa FACHB-351
GGTGGGGCGCGCCCGAATTCACGCATCGGGAGAGATTCCCTCTTGGTTGGTTGGAGAAATCCTGTCAGCTAACGGAGACTCGTAGAACGATGAATCCCCCTGCCTTCAGGCGGGGGAGAACGTCAATTTCCTCAGCCTAGGTTATATAACTGGGCTTGAGTGTGGAAAAGACGGGCATAGGTGCCATTGTGGGCGATTAGTTGGTCATGGGTGCCAATTTCGCTAATTCTCCCCCCTTCTAAGACGACAATCCGATCGGCGAGTTTAACGGTGGATAGACGATGACTAATTAACAGCGCGGTGGTGTTTTGGGTGAGGTGATGAAATTGCTGTAATACTTCTGCTTCAGCTTGGGGATCGAGGGCGCTGGTGGGTTCGTCTAAGATGAGGAGAGAGGCAGGACGCAGAAAACAACGGGCGATCGCAATTTTTTGCCATTCCCCTACACTTAACTCATTGCCTTCGGCGAATTGGGTGCCTAGGATGGTGTCGTATTTTTGGGGGAGTTGTGCGATCGCCTCCTCAATCCCCGTCGCTTGGGCCACCTGTTCTATCTCTCCCTCAGAGGGAAGACTATCCCAATTCCCCAGTTGGATATTTTCCCGCACCGTTAAATGATATCGCCCAAAATCTTGAAATACCACACTAATTTGTTGTCGTAAATCCCAATAATTCACCGCTCGTAAATCTACCCCATCCCATAAAATCCTCCCTCCCTTGGGATCGTATAAGCGGCACAACAACTTAACTAAGGTAGTTTTTCCGGCCCCATTTTCCCCCACTAAGGCAATAGTTTCACCCGGTTTAATCTGTAAACTCACATTCTCTAAAACCGGGCGGGAACTATGGGGATAGTGAAACTGTACATTTTCTAACGTAATCCCTCGTTGTAAGGGGATGGGCAAAACTTGAGGATTAGGGGGATTGATCACCCTATTGGGCAAGTTCAAAAAATCATAAAACTGCTCTAAAAATAAGCTATTCTCATACAATGTGCCTAAACTACGCACAGCATCCTGTAAAACCTGTTGACCCCGTTGAAAAGCTTGGTAATATAACACCAAACTCCCGACAGTTAGCTGATTATTATAGGTTTGATAAACTAAATAAGTGAGCAGAACAAATAATAAGATTGTAATCAGACTTTGACTCATACTTTCCGCCAGAGAACGCTGGAGTAAAATCCTGCGTTTTTGTTGAAAAATATCTTGGCGAATCCCTTGATATTTTTGTTTAAAATATCGCCCCAAATTAAATAACCTTAATTCTTTGGCATAGTTTTCCTCAATGAGGATAGAATGAAAATAAACCGCTATTCTCTCTTGGGGTAGCCATTTCTTCCACTTTTGATAAAGTTTTTGGGCAAACTTCAAGCGAATGATTAATAATGGAAGACTCACCCCTACTAATAACAGTGTGATTTGCCAGTTGACCAACAATAATAAACTAGAGAGTCCAATCAGCGATAAATTGCTTTGCAACAGTGTAATTAAGCTAGTAAAAATAATGCCCGGACGATAGGGCGCTTCTTGTTGGGTGAGGTGGAGAATATCGTAATATTGAGGATTTTCGTAATATTGCAAATCCACAGTAATCGACTTATCATGGATTTTGTTCTGTACATAATCCACAATTTTCTGCTGGTGTAATTCGTTTAAATAATGGCTACTAGCCAGTAAAATACTATTGACAAAACTAACAAATGATGCTAGGCAAATTAAAATAAAAACCGGGTAAAAATTCCCGACTTGAGAGGACTGTAAACTCAGGACGACTTGATCAATAATCAGTTTGCTGAGGTAGAGAGCCAGTAAAGGTAACAGCCCTTGTAAAACCACCAATAGCGCGCTAATGATTGTCCAGCTTGGGCTACTATTCCAAACCAAAACTAACGCCTTTTTGAGCCGTCTAATGTAAAGCAAAATTAGGGCAGGCAAAGAGATTTATCACTTAATTAGACTGATAGACTTGAGCATAGAGATCCAACACCCGACGAATAGCTTTTGTTCGTCGCATTTGATCCATATGGACACATTCCCACTCCGTCACAGCCCGGCCTTCTCGGGAACAGATGCCGAGGAGTCCACTGGCGACATTGCGGCCCCGTTGTAAGTCGAGTTGTTGATTGCCGTTGACATAAAAAGAAGCCGTGCGCGCCCAGGCCATAGCTTCTGTCCCCTGAAGTCCGGCCCGATAGGCAATGGCCAAGGCATAGGGGAATAAACGGGAGTGAATGGGACTGGCTTGATTATACAAATCGGCTGTATTGAGTAAGGCCTCAATATCTTGATCGGGATTAATCCCGGCGGCGTTTAAATCGGTTAAGTTGGTGGGTAGTCGTTCAAGGGAACGGGCTAAACACATTTTTTCCGCTAGACTAATATCCCCGCCACTGCGTCCTTGATCACTACAGGGGCCGAAATTGGTGACACGCTGGCCCCAGGAGAGATTGCCGGGGTCTACATGGCCAAAATAGTTGGGCGTTTGCTCCACATAGAGGGTGCCTTGTTCGGCGAAAACGCGATAGTTGCCCTCGGCCACCCCAATGGCCAACATCCCCAAGGAAATGGGGGTAGCAAAGAGGCGGGAATGGCGGGTTACGCTGTCGTTGATATCAAAGTTCGGGTTACTTTCGAGATCCTCTCCCCCTTGACGATAGGCGGCTTGTTGGTCAGCCGTGGGGGGGGGTGGGGTGTTGCTCGTGGGTCGATTGGAGTTTTGGGGGGTGGGGGAGTTGGTGGGGGTTTCCTCCCCTTCTGTTTCTAGGGCTTCGTAGTCTTCTGGAGGGCGCAGAGAATCCAGACGACTCATGGGGAGGGTCGGTAAAGCTGGAATGTTAGCGGTGGGCTGATAGCTTTGGCTGGGGTCGTAGCCTGATGGGAGGAAGTATTCTGGATTGATGGCGATCGCACTCCCAGCTGGGGAAGTTGTAGCCGAGTCGAGGGGAACAGAACGCACCATAAACCATGTGCCGCCAATTCCCAATAACCCAAACAAAGCCATCCGTGCTAACCAAACCCAATAAGACATAGTGATTTTTTGCAGAATTACACCAACGAAACAAGATACTTAAATTGCTGATTGACCATTTTATTGTTTTGTAAATCACCCTGATGGGCTTGTGGGCTGTTTTCCCGGCAAGCCTGATGCCAAATTTTAGTTTATGTCATACTGTAACAGATGTTTAACAAAATGTTGCGGAATTCCCCTTCCTCGCTTGCAGGGAGAGGGGATGAATAGCAACCAATAAACCAACTGAGCGATCGCGAATCCTCGGATGAGCAGCTACAATGTGATCGGCAACAGCAAATAACCATAATGTATAAGGCATACAAGTATCGCATCTACCCGACCGACGACCAAAAAGCCTCTCTCGCCAAGGCCTTTGGATGCTGTCGTTGGTATTGGAATTTTGCACTCAACCTATGCCAAGAAACCTATCTCAAGACAGGCAAAGGATTATCTCGTAGATATATCCAGAGTCTGTTACCAGGGTTAAAAAAGGAATACCCTTGGCTAACGGATGCCTATTCCCAGTCCTTGCAAGTTGTTGCTCTCAATCTTTCCACTGCCTACAAAAACTTCTTTGAGAAGCGGGCGCAATTGCCCCGTTTCAAGTCAAAGCATGGTCGGCAGTCCTTAAGTTATCCCGCCAACGTTAAGTTTGAGGGAGACTATATCAAACTACCGGGGAAGATTGGGCTAGTCTACTGCCATCGTCATCGAGAATTTGAAGGGACAATCAAAACTGTCACTGTCTCCCAGAATTCTGATGGCAAATACTATGCTTCGGTATTGGTGGATGATGGGCAAGAAACTCCCAGTCAGTCTACCGAAGGTAAAGCGGTTGGCATTGACGTTGGATTGACTCATTTCGCCATTACCAGTGATGGGTCAAAGTATGATAATCCCCGTCATTTCGCCAAACATCACCGTAACCTTAAACGCCAACAACAAAAACTATCCCGGAAGCAAAAGGGGAGTCAGAATAGAACTAAAGCGAAACAAAAAGTAGCTAAGGTTTATAGCAAGACGGCCCGTTGCCGTGAAGACTTTCTACACAAACTATCCCGCAAGATAGTCAACGAAAACCAAGTTATTGCTGTAGAGAATCTGAATGTGAAAGGGATGGTAAGAAACCACAAACTAGCCAAGGCAATTAGTGATGTGGGCTGGGGAATGTTCACCACAATGCTTAAATATAAAGCGGAGTGGGAAGGAAAAACCTATATTGAGGTTGACCGTTTCTTTGCCTCCTCTAAAACCTGTCACCTTTGCCTCAACCGAGTAGAGAGTTTGCCGTTAGATATGCGTCAATGGCAATGTCAACATTGTGGGACTTGCCACGATCGAGATATCAATGCGGCCCAAAATATCAGAAATGAAGCCTTGCGGATATTGTCGTTGGGAACCAGCGATACTGCCTGGGGAGGGAGTGTAAGACAACCTGGCAAAACATCGGTTTTGTTAGATGCAGTTCCCGTTGAATCAGGAAGCCCCATCCTCGCCAACGGCAGGGTGGGGTAGTTCACGTTTAGTCAAAAAAACCTGTGACCTTCGAGGTCTAACAGCCCCCTGTATGGGGGGGGTAAACCTGTTATCGTCTGAGGAATTATGCAGATTTTCCAACGTTTTCGTTTCCCGGTGATCCTTCGACGCTTGAAAGGAAGCTTTTTCCTCTTGCTCTTTACTCTCACCTTGGTGTTGACTGGGGTGGGAATGCCCAGTGCGATCGCCCAACTCCCCCTAGAACGCCTAACGACTCAATTTCCCGAAGTTTTCACCCAAATCAGTGACGAGGAAACTGTCCGCTTGGCTTGGATTCGCCTCGACGGTCGTCCCCTCTTTCAAATTGCCGAGGGTAGCACCCCCCTCGCCCAACGTCAGCGCGCCATTCAACACAACCTGCGCCTCATTTTAGAAGACTATCTCAGTCAAAACGACCCCCAGCTACAAATCGCCATTCGCCCTCAACAAGACACCTCAGACTCCCTCAACGTTCCCTACGAATCCCAAACCATCATTATTGAGGTTAACAACCAGGAACTAGCTAAAATTCTGCCCCAAGATGCCAGACAGCAATATAGTGACCCCCTATCCTATGCCGAAACCATTCGGAGCGCCCTGCTTGATGCCCTTCCTCGTGCCAGACGAGAACGAGAAGCCCAGTCCTTACAACAACAACTCTGGCGCGCTTTCGCCATCCTGGGTCTGACAGTTGCCCTCAGTTTTGCCGTCCATCATCTCAATCAACGCCTGCCCCATTTACGTCCGATTCAACAGCCTAACGCTGATACCCCCATCACCACCCAACTCACTCGGCAACGACAGGACAACCTGAAGGCCGTGCAGAAAATTCTCGGACGACTCGCTCAAGTTCTCCTGTGGGGGGTTTCTGGACTATTGTTGCTTTCCCTCTTCCCCTATACTCGTGGGGTTCAGGTCTGGCTGACTAGCCAACTGCGGATTTATTTCTTCGTCAGTCTGATTATCCTGTTGACCTATGTTGCCATTCGTTTGGCCTATATTCTCATTGACCGCTTTATTGAAACCTTTGTCATTAGCGCTCAATTAATCCCCCGACGAGATCAACGGATGAATCAGCGTGTTTCCACCATTTCCGGCGTAACCAAGGGGATTACGACCATTGTGGTGAGTATTATCGGCATTTTCGCCATTTTGATTCAATTAGGGGTAAATATTGGTCCACTGGTTGCTGGGGCTGGGTTGATCGGGGTTGCCATTTCTTTGGCTTCCCAAAACTTAATTAAAGACGCTATCAACGGGTTTCTAATTTTGGTTGAAGATCAGTACGCTGTGGGGGATGTGATTGGGGTGGGATCTGTGGCGGGTATGGTGGAAAAAATCACCCTGCGCATTACTCAACTCCGAGATACGGAACAGCGCTTGATTACGATTCCTAATAGTGAAATCCGCATTGTTTCTAATCTCTCTAGTCGTCATTCCCAAGCGGATATTAAAATCCCGGTGGCCTATAGTGCTAATGTTGACCAAGCCCTAGAGATTGTGAAACAAACCAGTTGGGGGATGCGTAATGATCCAGACTGGCAAAGCTGTATTCTCTCGGATCCGTTAATTTTAGGGCTGGATGAGTTCACGATTCAGGGCATGATTATTCGGGTGTGGATGCGCACTGAACCCCTGCAACAGTGGAATGTGGCCCGGGAGTTTCGACGACGGATTAAACAGGAATTAGATCGGGCGGGGATTCCTTTAATGGTGTCTCAGTACGAGTTTTTAAACCGTGAGGGGAGTTCTGAGGGGATGAGTGCGATCGCCGGATTTAACAATCATCACGGTTCAGATTAGTGTTTTCCAAGTTGATGAGCCAAGCTCCCCACGCCTTGGTTGCCGGGGAGTTCCAACATTCTTAGCTCCTGTTGAAATCACTCTGATTCAGCAAATCGTGCTACAACTCACCCAAGTGAGAATTGTAATTTTTAGAGACACAGCACAATGGCGCAATACGAACAGTTACTGGCAATGGCCGAAGATGAACTGACCCAATACAGCACCGATGCCCGGAAAATCGAGAAACTGCGGCGCAAAATTGCCCTTACCATTCCCTTTGCCCAACAACGGGAGATTCAAGCTCGACTGGAGCAAGAACTTCCCCAAAAAGGGAGCGCAGCTTGGGTAGAAAAAGAACGGCAAACCATCGCCCTCCCCTTTTGGGGTGTAGCTGGATTGGGCTTATTGTTAGGGATTTCCCTCTCTCAGCCCTTTGATTTTATCGCCACCGTGGGCGGCGTTGCGATCGCCTACAGCGTCCAAAAATGGGGCTGGCGCCTACAAGCCAAACGTCTCCTCCTCACCACCCTCCAAGACATCGAAGCCAAAAGCACCACCCCCTCCACATCAGGAAAGTAAAAAACAACCCAAAAAACAATTGTTATCTTGGAAAAGATACCCTATCTTTTCGAGCTAACCATCATCATGACTCATCCTGAAGAACCCTCCATTAGCAGTATCGTTAAACAACAAATCGGCATTTTAGCCACCTTTGTCATCATCTTCTGGGCTATCGAGATCATCAACGTCTCAGGCCTCAGTTGTCTCGTCGGCAATACGGGTGCAGTAGGACGCTGTGCAACAAGACTCATCGGCAGTTGTAACCTCATTCGTTTCGGCATTATTCCCCATAATCTCATCGGATTACGGGGCGTTTTATTGGCTCCCTTTATTCACGGAGGATTCCCTCACTTAATCGCCAACACCATCCCCTTTATCGTCCTAGGATGGTTAGTCATGTTACAAGAAACCCGCGATTTTTGGATTGTTACCGCCTTTACTATGGTCGTCGGTGGCTTAGGCACTTGGGTCTTCGGAATGCCCTGTTCCTTCCATATCGGGGCCAGTATTTTAATTTACGGTTACTTAGGCTTTCTCCTTTTCCGAGGCTATTATGAGCGCAACTTTATGTCTATTTTGCTCTCTATTGTCGTTTTTTCCCTTTACGGGGGCGTAATTTGGGGGGTTTTACCCACTCAACCCGGAGTATCTTGGCAAGGCCATTTATTTGGCTTGATTGGGGGGATTCTCGCCGCCAAATATATCGGCAAAGCCAGACGTGCCTTGAACGATTGACACTTTGAGCGAATTTGCGTCAAGATAAGCAATAGAAGTAAATTTTTGTAAAGGCGAATACTGGATGTCGTTTGAATTATTATCACTGGAAAACATCCAAGAGATTGCAGATCACTACGGTTATTGGGCAGTATTTGGTGGCATTGCCCTAGAAAATACAGGCATTCCCCTACCCGGTGAAACCATTACCCTTGTTGGTGGTTTTTTAGCGGGCAGTGGTGAACTCAATTATTGGTGGGTATTAGCCAGTGCAATGGGCGGTGCAATTGTAGGCGATAATTTTGGCTACTGGATTGGCAAATTTGGCGGGTGGCCTCTCTTAAAACGTCTTGGTCGTTTATTTCGCATCTCAGAACACCAATTAGAGAAAGCTAAAGCCCAGTTTAGTCAGAATGCCGGACGGGCTGTTTTTTTCGGACGCTTTGTGGCACTGTTGCGGATTTTCGCCGGACCGATGGCAGGCATTGCCCAGATGCCCTATCCTCAGTTTTTATTGTATAACTCCGGCGGGGCAGCCCTTTGGGCTTCCGTCATGGTGACATTATCCTTTTTTATTGGTCGAGTAGTTCCCCTCACTCAAATGGTGTCCTGGGTGGCTGATTTTGGCATTGTAGTATTAGTGGGGATTGTGGGCTGGGTGATTATTTCCCTATTGTTGGAGTCAAGAAAAAATCGCTTAGAATCCTCACCATTAGAGTGACCGACTCCCAAAGTTGAATCCTGTCCATTCGTTACACCCTCCCGACGCTGACTGCAACGGTACAGCGCGGGCTTCCCCACATCACTATGAGGCTTTCCTGATTCTACAAAAGGCCCTAGACATCTTGTTAGGGCTTGCTGAATAACTCGGGGAGTCGGGGAGCAGGGGAGAGGGTTAGATATTGCCCGACAAGAAATCGAAAATAAACATAGCAAAAGCAGCAACTGGATTAGACTTGCGTTGAACTTCCTCGTGTCGTTGAGACTGGCTAGAGGCTAACCGCACTTAGGAGTACAGGCTTCACACTCTCTGCGGGCTAATTAGAGGATGTTATCGCGTTCTGAATCAGTTGCTGCCCTTGCGTTCGTCGAGACAGATATGAAGGGTAACAGCTTTTTTACCTCTCTATGCTATTTGGACTCGAACTTGGCTGTTTTATCTGCCAGGGAAGCTTGATTAGCTTCAATTACTAATGTAGGAGAGTTAACTGGAAAAAACAAGGGTTTGTTACTAAAGTTAACTAAAAAAATCAGACCGGATGAACCCTAAAAATTTATTTTAAAACTAACTTAACTATGATGCTTTACCCAGACATAACCCCAAAAAATTCCAAGCAAAAGCGGTAACTACATAGACTTGCTCAACCTTTCTCCTCATCTTTAGTGACTGAATGGAGTGGGTACAGATTTCATAAATCCAAGTTTACGAATCTAGCCCATTGCTCCCTTCTGCTAGGTGGGGAAATCAAAGCTTTCTTCTGAGTTACCGCTTTTACCGTTCAACGAGACAGATATGATTTTAAACAGCGCTTTTTACCTCTCTATGCGTATTGTCTATGCGTATTCGATGTAACTTGCTTAACGTCAATAGCCTATGGATTTTTTCTAGACTATTGGGCTTGGCTGTTTTATCTGCCAGGGAAGCTTTAATTGCTTCAATTTCTACTGTAGGGAGGTTCTGAGAAAAACACAAGTTTTTGTTACTAAAGTTCATCAAACAAGGGAAAAAAAACCATTTTGTTTAGTTTGAGCTTGTTTTCGTTTACTAAAGTTAATACATAAAAGATTAATCGCTCATCTTTTGATGAAAGTGTTTTACAGCGAACAGTTGAACCGTTGGGCGGGGGTTCTCTGCACTTGGAAAAATAAAAAAATGCCGTGAGAAGGGCTGAAATTGTCCTTAAAGGCTTATCCTAGTCTAGCTAGCCCTTGTCATAGGCTGCTTGCCATTGAGTTGTCCTGTCGTTATAGACCCGAGCTTTTTTTATGATGGAGCAAACGCCGAGTTTTATCTCTCCTCCCCTAATCCCGGAAGACTTACGACTACCGGAAACCCTCAAGTTGGGAGTTCTGGCCTCGGGCAGTGGGAGTAATTTTGAGGCGATCGCCCATTCCATCGCCCAAGGTCAACTTAACGCCCAAATCCAAGTCCTGATCTACAACAAACCCAAAGCCAAAGCCCGAGAAAGAGCCGAGCGTTTAGGTATACCGGCCATTCTGCTCAATCACCGCCATTTCCGCAGTCGAGAAGCCCTCGATCACGAGATTGTCAATACCTTTAAACAGCATGACGTGGAATGGGTGATTATGGCCGGGTGGATGCGCATTGTCACCCCCGTATTATTGGATGCCTATTGCGATCGCGTCCTCAACATTCACCCCAGCCTACTCCCCAGTTTTCCCGGCGTAGATGGTGTAGAACAAGCCCTAGCCGCCGGAGTGAAAGTAACAGGCTGCACCGTCCACATCGCCAAAGAAGAAGTCGATAGCGGTCCCATTCTCATGCAAGCCGCCGTTCCCATCCTCCCCGACGACACATCCGAAACCCTTCACGCTCGGATTCAAGTGCAAGAGCATCTCATCTTCCCCCGTGCGATCGCCCTTGCCGCCTTGCAATACAGTGAATAACGCCATTATGATAGTCTTAAAACCAGTCTTCGGTTGAGTCAACCTTAGCCCCAAACTTCCCCCCTCAGCCCCATCGGCCATCGTGGATTACTAGGAGAACCAGAGCAATGGAAGGATGTTTACGAGTCGGACAACTCGCCCCAGAATTTAGCGCAACAGCCGTCATCGACCAAGAATTTAAAACCATTAAACTCTCCGACTACCGGGGTAAATACGTCGTTCTATTCTTCTACCCCCTTAACTTCACCTTCGTTTGTCCCACCGAAATTACAGCCTTTAGCGATCGCGCCAGCGAATTCACCACCCTGAAAACCCAAATTCTCGGCGTATCCGTCGATAGTGCCTTCTCCCACCTCGCCTGGATGCAAACCGAACGCAATCAAGGCGGCATCGGCAACATCACCTATCCCCTGATCTCCGACATCAAAAAAGACATCAGCACCGCCTACAACGTCCTAGACCCCGATGCTGGCGTAGCCATGCGCGGCCTCTTCATCCTCGACAAAGACGGCATCATCCAACACTCCACCATCAACAACCTCTCCTTCGGTCGCAGCGTAGACGAAACCCTCCGCACCCTCAAAGCCATTCAATACGTCCAAACCCACTCAGACGAAGTATGTCCAGCCGGATGGCAAGAAGGAGACAAAACCATCGTCTCCGACCCCAAAAAATCCAAAGTCTATTTTTCCGCCATCTAAAAACCAGAGCCGAAAATCTACCCAAAATATCCCAAAAATACCCCCACCCCCACTTGAGTCCAGTGGGGGCAGTTCAACTACAATAAAAAGGATGAACAGCCCATTGCCCCCATCCTATTAACCACTCTATGCTCACATCCACCGACTTCCGAGGTCTACTCAACCCCCGCTTCTTCTCCAACTTCCTACCCATCCCCGCCACCAGTCCCCTCCTCATCGGCCGCCAACCCCCCGACTTTTTGCTCCCCGATGTCCGCAACAAAACCACCCTAAGACTCTCCGACTACAAAAACAAACAAACCGTCATCCTCGCCTTTACCCGCATCTTTACCGAAAAACAATACTGTCCCCTCTGTTATCCCCACATCAAAGCCCTCAACGAAACCTACGAACAATTCACCGCCCAAGGCACCGAAATCCTCATGATTACCAGCACCGATAATCGACAAAGCCAAAAAGTTGTTCAGGATCTCAACCTAAAAATGCCCCTCCTCAGTAACCCCAGTTGCGACGTCTTCCGCAGTTACCAAGTCGGTCAAGCCCTAGGCGCACCCCTTCCCGCCCAGTTCATCATCGACAGCCAAGGCATCCTACGCTACAAACACCTCTTTTCCTTCCTAGAACCCAACGCCAGCATCGAGAAACTCCTCAGCCTCCTAAAGCCATAATTTCCCCCAATCTAAAGTCAGCAGGGGTCGCCCGTTATACCCGTAGGGTTAGCGGGGGAGAACTTCACTATCCTCCTCCCTTGCCGCCAAATCAAAAATTGAGTAAGATAAAAAGAAGCGTTTGCTGAAACGTTGGTGACTGCCCATTCAGTTTGTTGATCTATGCTTGAATGATACGGGAATCAATGCGTTTGCGGCGGTAGACCGAGCTTAGGTACTCGGAAACCTAAAGTAGAACCAAAGGTACCCACCTGGTTTATCCAGGTCAAAAACTGGGGTAAAACGGCGTTCCGGTGAGCCAAAAGCATAAAGTCCCTTTTATCTAACGGTAAAAGGGATTTTTAATGACCCATTGACAATTATTTCCGACTCCTCGTCCGTAAAAGATAGTTCCTCTTGTGTTTTTGTAGAGTAGAATCAGAACATTCGAGGCTGTAGCCCGTTCCAGCTAGCTGGACTCAACCTAGGATTTTCCGAATGAGTAGTATGGGCCGTAATATGTTTATGAAACAGGCAGTAAACCTATCGAGGGAGCATCAAACTGCTTTGGAGTCACCCCAAGATACAGAAGAACTTCAGGAAACCATCTTTCGGTTTTTCTTAGACTTAGTACGGCATTTTCCCCCGGCCGATGCCCTACAGGAATTTTGCCGCATCTTTTTTGAATATGAATCCTCCCCCAGCAATATTCAAGTCTTTCGTGCGGTAACAGCCTTAATTTCCCATGACAACAAATCAGAGTTTTTAAATACCTTCAAACGTTGTTGTTATATTTTAATTAATAATTGGGAATCCAATCGTAGTTTTGAGGCAATTCAAGACCTCATTGATGTCTTTGAATTTACCAACTTTGAAGAAGCACAAAGTCGCACCTCCCGTTTAACTCATCGCTACAACTCCCCCTCTGCCAAAATTACCCGGCGGCTCAATTCTTGGGTTCAAGAGTTTAAAAATGGTCAAGATTACCAAGACTTACAACTCTTTATTGCCAAAGTTGATCCCCAATTAAAGCATCATCACGAATCCCTTTTACAAAAACACGCTGATGAACAAAATCGTCCTCTCCGCAAAGCTAGAATTGAGAGCAAAAGTTTACACTGGAGTAAACGTTACACCTCTTATTTACTGGTTCCCCAATACATAAACACACAAAACTCACCTGAACAGCGAGAAGCCGCTAGACAACTTTCCCATGAACTGAAACAACAGTTCAAATTTGATCTCGCAATGTATACAGCCCTTTCCCAGTCTGAGGTTGGTCGTCAAGACCTACCCGATAATCCCACAGGCTTAGGAGAAGAAGCCGTCCGCCTAATTAAGAAAATTGTCGCTAAACGAGGGAAATTTAGCTACAGCAACTTAGCGCATATTTTTACCAAACAAGTTGAGGGATTGTACTACCAAGAATTTAAAGAAGCCTTAAAAAACTATTTAACGGGTTATGCTGACTATCAAGGGAATGAAAAAAAACCTGAACTTGGCTCATTCCAACACAAAGTCAGTGAGTATATTGATAACATCTATCCAGACTATGAAGAAGAAATTCTCAATGACTCACTCCTTTTGAGAACTTGTAATCGTCTCGTTGATGATTTAACCACAACCGATCAAAATGTACCATCAGAACTGTTTGCCCGTTTCCTTTCCCAAGGGCGTCCCCTTACCTTAGTGATTGTTTTATTAAAGTTAATTCTGATCTGTCCTTCCGCACGAATGCACTTAGATCATCAGATTGCTTGTCTCATTCGTTACTATATGCAGTTTCCCGAGGAAGAGTGTCAATGGGCTGTACAGTTCTTTGAGATTTTCAATATTACGTTTGCGATTTATGCCGATAAAGATGTTAAGTATGAGTTAATCCGACGATCCTCCAACAATCAATCTGCTAACACAGATGAGGATGGTCAATGGGATGACTATTGTATTTTTTCTCAATCTAAAGGAGAGTCTTCTAGGACAAAGCAGCAAGGCACAAAGAATCAATCTTAAACAACCCCATAGGTTTGACACTCCCATCGCTAAAAGCGAGGGATTCTTGGTTCAACGAGTTTCCTTAACTTGGCAGGACGTATCCAACCAAGCCAGAGGGAATCTCTCCCCAAGCGTGAGTTCCGGTATGCCCTACCGTACTTAGTCCCCTTTTCAAAATGTAAAACCGAGGGTCTTCACCCGACATTGCAGATAAAGCAGGGAATTTTCAGTGACTTTTCCCTAGGTATTTCCGTAAATAGGGGGAAAAGACCTCATAAATCAGCGTGAGGGGTTGTCCACTGTGCCAAAACAGGTAATGACGACCCCAAAATGGGCCTTTCTCCTCAAAAGCCTCTTCTAAAGGTTCAGAATGCCCAAAGTAAACCCCTTGAATATCTCGATATAACTCACTATGGAGGTGTGAGAGATTATCCCAAATAGGGAGAGCGCGGTTTTGGAGGTAATCATCCACTTGGCTACCATCCCACCAAGAGGTCGCATAGGCCAAACGTTGACCAGAGGCCGTGCGTAACCAAACTTGTCGCCGTAAGCGGGGGCCAGGTACCGCCTCAATTAGGAGCGGAGCGTTGTCATTGTCCATGCCAATGAGGGACATATCAATCACATCGACTTCGATTTTCTCCCGAGTCAGTAGGGTGAGGTGGCGGGTAGGTGAACCATCACCCAAGAGTAAAATCTGCCACGCGGGGGCGAGTCGATTATGGGGAAGTCCTTGTTGAATGACTTCCGCCCCCCCTTGCCACAGGGGACTGAGGGGGTGCCAAGTGGTTTCTAGGATTAGGCTGCTTTGGGGTTTCAAGATTCTTGCTCAGTTTAGTTACAAAACTTCACGTTTTGCCTTTATGATAACCTTGTTTGCCGATTCCTGTGGTTGAATCTTGACGATTAGAGGCTAGGATGGGAGAAATGTCCTAACTCCTGTGCTATGGTTAATCTCACCCCAAGGCAGAAAACCCTGCCCACGATGTACGATCTACCCAGTGAAGAAGTAGGAGAACCGGGTTTGCCCGACCAATTCCACCCCCTACAAGCTGAATTACTGCGTCTGACGTTTCGGCCGGGCAATTATGACCCAGAACAGGTTTTTTCGGCGATGGATCTCAATGTTTATTACGATGAGAACCAGACCAGACGATATAAGCGTCCGGATTGGTTTGGAGTGGCGGGGATACCGCGCTTGTACGAAAATCGGGAGTTGCGCTTGAGTTATGTGGTGTGGCAAGAAGGGGTTAGCCCATCTGTGGTGGTGGAATTGTTGTCTCCGAGTACCCAAGCTCAGGATTTAGGACAAGTGGAGGATGAGCCTGATGGGACTCCGACGAAGTGGGCGGTTTATGAGCAAATTCTGCGGATTCCTTACTATGTGGTTTATGACCGCACTCTAGAGCATTTTCGGGCGTTTCATTTAGAATCCTCGGGTTATGTAGAGGTGGAAGTAATAGATGATCGTTTGTGGCTGGAAGAATTACAGTTAGGACTGGGATTATGGCAGGGGAGTTATGAAAACGTCAATCGCTTATGGTTGCGTTTTTATGAGGGTTCAGGGGATTGGATTCCTACTCCTGCGGAACGGGCTGAACGAGAACGACAAGCCAGAGAAGCTGCCGAACAACGGGAAGAACAAGAACGACAAGCCAGAGAAGCTGCCGAACAACGGGCGGAACGTTTCCGGCGCTTGCTGCTTGAAAATGGCATTAATCCCCATGAGGTTTAGGCGGATTTAACGCCTATCGTTAGGGTCTAATCATCCCCTTAGAATTGAGCGTTCAACTGGCCTGAGTGTCTCATAGAACGCCTTTAGAACTGGGAATCTGACTGGCACGACGAGGGTCAATTTCAATGGCCATGCGGAGGGCGCGGGCAAAGGCTTTGAAGGTGGCTTCAATAATATGGTGGGAGTTGATGCCGTCGAGTTGGCGAATATGCAGGGTCATTTGACTGTGATTGACGATGGCGACGAAGAATTCTCGCACTAATTGGGTGTCGTAGGTGCCGACGCGCTGGGTGGGGATGTCCAGACCATAAGTGAGATGGGGACGACCGGAGAAGTCGAGGGAGACTTGAATGAGGGCTTCATCTAGGGGGGCGATGAAATGACCAAAACGGTGGATTCCTTTGCGATCGCCTAATGCTTTCCCCAAGGTCTGACCTAACGTAATTCCCACATCTTCGTTGGTATGGTGATCATCAATTTCAATGTCTCCCGTGGCGGCAATTTCCAAGTCAATTAAACCGTGGGAGGAAATCTGATGCAGCATATGATCTAAAAACGGCACTCCTGTTTTGATCTGACAGACCCCTGTGCCGTCTAAATTGACCCGCACTTCTACATCTGTCTCCCCAGTCGTGCGTCGCACAGAAGCGGTGCGGAAGGGGTGAGAATGGCTCATTTCTTGGGTTTCAAGGGGCTTATCACTTAGCTGCATCAATAGTTCTCCTTAAGAATTGATAATTGACAATTGATAATTGATCATTAGAACAGGTTTACATCCCCATGATCTCATAACCAGAATCGACATAAATCACCTGTCCGGTGATGCCGCTTGAGAGATCACTACACAAAAAGGCGGCGGTATTGCCCACTTCAACCTGTGTTACAGTGCGACGGAGGGGAGCAGTGGCTTCTACATGGTGAATCATGTCCAGAATCCCACCGACAGCCGAGGAGGCAAGAGTCCGAATTGGACCGGCCGAGATGGCATTAACTCGGATATTATGGGGGCCGAGTTCTGAGGCTAAATAGCGCACACTACATTCTAGGGCGGCTTTAGCAACCCCCATAACATTGTAGTTGGGAATGACTTTCACGCCCCCTAAATAGGTGAGGGTAACAATAGCTCCCCCGTCAGTCATCAGAGGTTTAGCACTGTGGGCGAGTCGGGTAAGGGAATAACTGCTAACATCAAGGGCGGTGTTGAAACCTTGGCGAGAGGTGGCGCTGAAGTCTCCTGAAAGGTCGTCTTTTTGGGCAAAGGCTAAACAGTGAATGAGGATGTCGAGTTTTCCCCATTTTTCGGCGATCGCACTAAAGGTCTCATCTACCTGTTGATCATTCTGAACATCACAGGGCAAAAACACTGTCGGGGCAAGAGGTTCAACTAACTCCCCCACTTTTTTCTCGAAACGCCCTTTATCATCGGGTAAATAAGTGACTCCCAACTCGGCCCCAGCTTGGTGTAGTTGTTGAGCAATCCCCCAAGCAATAGACCGATTATTGGCAATGCCAGTTACCAGAGCTTTTTTTCCCGTCAAATCTAACATAAGTTTCAATAGTTGGTGTGAAGACCGGACAACACTACACCTTACCAAAAAACTGGATCTAAAGCCCCGCCCTTTAGAACTGGACTTCGCAAGGAATCCTAGGTAGGGTCTGCTGAAAAAGCCCAACGCTAGACTCAACAAGGGAATAGGGAATTGATAATTGATAATTGACAATTGATAATTATTCCCGACTGCCCCTCTCCTCTGCTCCCCTGCTCCCCGAGCTATGCCTACGGCACACTACGTGAACGCTAACGCGGAGCGTGCCGTTAGGCAGATGAGTCCGAGAGTCGGGAATCGGGCATCGGAAATAATATCAATTATCAATTTCTCATTCCCTATCCTGTTAAATAGAAGAAAACCCCTTGTAATCCTCCAATTAAAAAGCCTAAAATGCCCCCTAAATTTACAATGGCTTGTAATTCACTTCTCACAATTCCTTGTACCGCTTCTTCTAATTGGGCGGGAGAAGTGGCCATGACTCGATCAACAATCAGTTGATCTAAGGATAAGATGGGGATTAATTGGGTGACTAAATGCTCTAGGTCTTCTTCTAAATAACGTTCTAGAATGAGGGCTAATTCTGCACTAATTACGGTCAGAGACTCATTGACCACTTGGGAATTGCGCAAGCGTTTAATTAGGATGGTCGAAAGTTTATCCCAGTCTACGGTATCGCCTAAACGTCCCAAGAGTTCGCCGCCTTTTTCTTGAACATAGAGACGCACGGTTTCCCGGGTGGTTTTGCGTAGTTGTCGGACGGTGGAGAGGGGGATATTTTGGAGAGAGAGGTTTTGTAACCAGACTCGAATGCGATCGCGCACTTCCAAGGATAAGATTAACTCTTTTAAGCGAGCATTAGCGACTTCTTTCTCTTCCACACAGAAAGAACGCAGACGGACTAAGGAATTCCGCACCCCAAACAAATTGGCGACGACCCAAGTGCTGCCACTGGTTTTTTCCCGAAATCCCTCGTCAATGACTTGAATATTGCGTTCTGTCAGGAAATCGACTAAGGCAATGCGCAAGACATCCGGGGGTAATACTACTTGCAAAATCCAATCGGCAAAGGTGCGCGCTTGGATATCATTCAGGCGAAAATCTAATAGAACTTGGTCAAAAATATGGTTAATTTGATCCTCTAAAAAATCTTCCCGTCTCGATAAAACCCGCAACACTCGCGGTAAGGATTCCCCAAATAAATCCCGCAAAATTTCGGCCAAAATTTTGGCGGTTTTTTGGTCTTTATCCGCTTGGAGTTGCTTAATGGCTAAACGTAATAACCATAACAGGGCGGCCTCGACTCGTTCCGGTTGTAAGAGTCTACGGGTGAGGTGTTGAAGTTCCCCGGGGGTTAAGAGGGAATTCATGATGGTATCAGAAACCCGTCGCGCTAAACGTTCTTGATTGCGGGGGATTAAACCGGGGGTAAAGGGGAGACGATATTTCCCAAGAGCGATCGCCTTATAGGGACGAAACAACATCTGGATGGCGATATCATTGGTGAAATAGCCAATAATCCCACCAGCAATCGGGGGGAGCGTGATGCGGAGTAGGGTAGGCAAGTCCAAGGTTTCAATCTAGGATAAGTGTGCGTTCTGGGGTGATCTCACCCGAATTCAGGGCTACTTTGATCCTAACATTGCCTCCTCCCTTTGCGGGAGTTTAGAGGGATAGCCTTGTAAAGAGTTTAATCTAACCAGTCCCCATGTCGCGGTCGGTGATGGTATTGACTTAGCTCTTGATATCAAGGGCGTTTCACAATCTATGACCTCAGACCCCACACCCCCTAGAGTGGGATTGTTGGAATAATGGGGGATAATTATTAAGATCAGCCCACAATGATTGATGATGATGGGCGGGTGAATACACCCTAGGAAAGAGGGTAATTTTTCACCCTTGCCAATGAAAGAACGATGAGAGAGTAACAGGGTTTCTGGGGAATGGATGATTGATCAATGGTGGAGTCTATCCTTTCCCTAGGCTGATAATTGATAATTGAGCATTGATAATTGATTATTAATTGTCCCCTTTTGTTCCAGAGTAGGATGGAACTTGTACAATTTATTGGCAGTGGTCGTTTAATGCAGTGCCATTGAACGGAATTTATGAAATCTTTTTTGAGCGCTGACATGGCACAACCCGCAAAGCAATTGCTCAAAGCAACGCCAGATGGCATTCAACAGGCGAAGTTAGCGTGGTTGGCTTCTGCGAATCAGATCATGAGAAATTTGGAGTCTGCCCCTTACTTTATTTCTCAAAAGACGATTCATCATTTTTTTGAAGGTCAACCGATTGAGTCTCAAGATTTTCAGAAAATTTGTATTGCTTTGGGTCTGAAATGGAGAGAAATCGCGGGATTGCCCCAAAAACCTCGACCGATTCCCCCTCCCCCGGCGGCTCCTCCTCGGGTTAATTCTTCGTTGCGTGCGATCGCCGATTCGGTAAGGGAACGCCTCTATACCAAGCTACAAGAACGTTATAGTCAAATTACACTCCTGAACCACCGACTAGCCCCAACTAGCGGGGTAGAGTTTGATGTGTATCGGGTGAGTCGTGTCTCTCGGGAAACCTACCTAGACTTAACGGAGTTTGTTAACCATCCCCATGAACGTGCAGAAGTCGAACGTTTAGGACTCGGAGAACGTCAAGATCGTTTAGGGGGATTGCAAGCGGTGCAAACCTCGCCGCGTCTGATTTTACTCGGTCCGTCGGGAGCGGGGAAAACGACTTTTTTATCCCGTGTTGCGATCGCCTGCACTCAAGGAGAACTCCCAGAACATTGGATTCCAGTGTATATCTGTTTACATGACTTTCCCGACACAACCCTAGAAAGTCCCAATTTTTTACGCGCTACCATTCAACAAATTTTAGATACGGAAGAAAACAAGCAAACGGAATATCTACTCAATGCTGGACAGCTATTGATTCTAATCGATGGCATGGATGAAGTTCCTCTAACTATCCGCAGACATTTACAATATCAAATTCGCTCTCTTCTGCAACGCTACTATAAAAACCGTTTTCTCCTCACCTGCCGCACCCAAATTACAGAATATACTTTCCCCACGTTTGAATATATCGAATTGGCAGAATTTAACCGTTCCCAATTGCAAAAGTTTGCTGATGTTTGGTTCACATCTCAAAATATTGAGAAGCCGAAAAGTGTCCTCAAACAATTTTTAGCGGAGTTAGACTTGCCCAAATATCATAAGGTGGTTCCCCTCTTCAATACGCCCCTTTTCCTTAGCTTTGCTTGTTGGATCTTCCAAGACCTGAACAAACTCCCTAAGCGCCCTTTTGATTTTTATGAGCAAGGTTTAGATCGTTTATTAGAGCAGTGGAATCTAGTGTATCCACGCTTTCAAAGTTATATTTATCAAACCCTTGACAAAGCTCATAAGCTTAAGTTATTAAGTCTTTTATCTTCTTTACTCTTCCAAAAACAAGAATTGTTGGTTGAGTATGATGTCATGTGTCAATATCTCTATAGCTATGTGACAGAAGTCTTGCAGATTCCCGCCCATCCCCAAGAATTATTAAAAGAAAGTCAGCAAATTTTACAAAGTATTGAAGGACAACATGGGTTGATTATTGAAAAATTACCGAGTATCATGTCTTTTGGCAATCATGGCATTCACGAATACTTAACCAGTGAACTGATTTTGGAACATTTTAAGGCAGATGATCTCGATGCTATTATTAATCCCTTTATTAAAATTCAATGGCAGAAATATCTATTATTTGCAGTCAATCATCTGGAAAATGTCAATGATTTGTTAATGCGATTAAAAAAGAAAATTGATTATTTGTTGGTCAACGATCCTAAGATTCAAATCTTTTTATCTTGGGTGAATCAAAAATCTTTGTTAGTCAAGGTTCCCTACAAACCCGCGGCCGTTCGTGCCTTTTATTTTTCCCAAGCTTTGGCTCGTATTTTTGAACCTAAATTAGCCCGTCCGTTGGACTTTTCCCACGCAGTTGATCGGGTGTTACGGTCTTCTTTGCATGATCGGACTTTAGCTTGTGAATTGGACGAAAAGTTAGATCAAGCTTTCCGACGGTATCCTCTGAGAAATTTAGATTACGATTTATTGATTGATTTAGTTTTAGATTGTTTATTGGGAACTTTTGCCAATGACTTGGGGTTGTTTATCACATTTATGCAGGATCGTCAACTCAAATTAGATCCAGATTTGCGAGCCGCTTTGAATCGGTTTAAGGAACAAATTCCTGACGCGACCCAAGACCGCAGTAAGTATCAAAAATGGTGGCAGGCTAATAATAAAATTTGGACAAGAAATTTAAGGTTAGTAATTATTGAGTCTAGGAATATTGGCTATGATTGGCAGTTTAGTAAAGCACAGCAGGAGTTGCTAAAGCAGTATTACGAGGCGAATAAGTTGTTAGTTGCTTGTTTGTATAGCAACCCCAAAATTAGTCCTGATGTGATTCAAGAAATTGAGGATACTTTAATTCTTTCGGTGGCGGAGTTGGAGTCCCGATATCATGATGAAATCTAGGGCAATTGTTGGGTTGCGCTGGCGTTCTACCCAACCCAACAATTAAGTTATAAGGGTTGAATGCGACCGGGGGGAAATACAATTTTATAGGCTTGTCCAATGACGAGATCGGAGGGAAGGAAACCCCACACATGGGAGTCGAAACTGTCATTGCGGCGATCGCCTAAAACCCAGTATTTATCCTCTGGCACTCTCTGGGCGGCGATGTCATAGTTGGCCGGAGACGTGACATAACGTTCTGCAATGGCTTGATTGTTGAGATAAACAACCCCATCCCGGACTTGAATGAGTTGGCCGGGAGTCCCCATGACGCGCTTGACATAATAAACTGTATCGTCGGGATGACTGAGGGGATCCATTGCTTTGACGAAATCGGGGGCCTCAAATACAATGATATCCCCGACTTGGGGCTGATAATTCTTTGATTTGCGGACTAAAATCCGATCGTTGACCTGAAGGGTAGGCTGCATGGAACCACTGGGGATCACAAACATTTCCACCTGTTGATTTAACCAGAGGGGGAAGTAATTGCCTAATAATTCTAAACTGAATAGAATTCCGGCCAAGATAGCCACTAATCGGCGACCGTTGGAGGTGGTTTTGGCTAGGGGAAAGGCTTGATAGGCATGATAGGAGGCGATCGCACTAATGAAAGGTGAGATCGTCAAGAGGGAGGGAAACACCTGATCAAAAATCGACAACAGGAGAAACGCCCCGAGAAAAAACGCCCCCCAGCCCACCTTATCCCCGTAAAATTGCCCTAAACCGGGCAAAATGCGCGATAAAAACACTGCAAACCAAGGATTTTTCACCCGACGGGGGATTTTCTCCCCTGTCATATCAGTCTCAACGCTGTAGTAAGCGTCAAATAGATTGCCGATGTACACCCCGGCAATTAAGAAGAAACAACTTAACCCTAAAACGGTGTTGCCATTGGCGGCAAAAATAGACCAAGCGGAAAAGGCAATTAGCCCCATTTGTGCTAGGAACCAAATCCCTCCTTTTACCCATTTACGGGCATACCACTGCCCTATTCCGGGGAAGAATAGGGACAGATTAATGGCTAGCCAGGGGTCTTGTCTCATTAGAGGGAATCAAGGGTATTCAACGATTGAGTATCAATTGTCCAGTAAACACTTTTTGAGCTGGGCCAGTCATATAAATCCGTTGACTCCTTTGATCCCATTCAATGGTTAAACAACCACCGGGTAATTCTACCGTACAAGTGGCCTCGCTGTGACCTGTTAACACGCCAGCCACTACCGAGGCACAGGCTCCGGTTCCACAGGCTAAGGTAGCCCCAGCGCCTCGTTCCCAGACGCGCATTTTCAGGTAGTTGGGGGCGATCACTTGGATAAATTCGGTGTTGGTGCGTTGGGGAAAGACGGAATGATGCTCGAATTGAGGGCCAACGGTGGCAAGGGCGATCTGGTCTACGTCATCTACGAAAGTAATACAGTGGGGATTGCCCATGCTCACACAGGTGACAGCCCAGGTTTGTCCGGCGACGTTGAGGGGAATATTAATCACTTTTTGGTCGGCGGCGTTGAGGGTGGTGGGGATTTGGGCAGCTGTCACCTTGGGAATGCCCATGTCTACCTTAATTTGACCTTCAGGGGTCAGTTGAGGGGTAATTAGGCCGGCTAGGGTGTGGATAGCAAAGGTTTGGTTGGGGGTGGTATTGCCTGTTAATTCGGCGATGAAGTGGGCGAAACACCGGATGCCATTGCCGCACATTTCAGGTTCTGACCCGTCGGAGTTAAAGATTCTCATGGTATAGTCGCTACCCTCTTGACCGGGGAGGGCGAAGATCACACCGTCGGCTCCGATGCCAAAATTGCGATCGCACAAGGGAACCGCTTGTTCTGGGGTAATTAAAGGGTCTGGACTGTGACGATTATCAATTAAGATAAAATCGTTACCGAGGCCGTGATATTTAGTAAAGGCGATTTCCATGATCTTTCTGGGGTGAGTGAACGGGCTACAAACAGAATAGGCTAATTTGAATTGACTATCGTTAAGCTACAAGTTTAAATTATGACTGACTTTGACACTGGATTACCGAGTACAAGACAACTCCAAAATTTTAACCGTGAAAAGGTAGAGGTTGAGTTCAAGTTAATGACGGGGGATGTAATCACCGGAAAGATGGTCTGGCAAGATGCCCAATGTATCTGTCTACAAGACGCATCGGAACAACTGACGGTCATCTGGCGACAGGCGATCGCTTATCATAAACCCCTTGGATGAAGTCCTCTCCGGCCGCGAAGAATCGCCTAGTTGTCTGAGCCAAGAGTAACTAGCGTTTCCTCTCAAGATAGGAGATGATGGAAGATACATTTGAATCGTAACAAGTGCATTGACGTAATTTTTCAAAGAAGCAATGAGTAGCATCGAAAAGATTGTGGAACAGGCGCTACGAGATGGTTATTTAACCCCGACGATGGAAGCGGAAGTAGGGCGCATCTGCGATACGGCTTCGGAACTGTCCATTGAAGAGTATATGGCCCTCGACCGACTGATGGGGGCGCTGCTCACCGGAGAAGTTGTTGCGGTACCCCGCAAGCAGTTTATTAACGTGATGGAGGAATTGGTTCTCAGTGAAGCCATTGCTAGAGTGGCAGAAATTGAGGCAACCACAGATAAGGTTTTAGATGTGGGGGATATTGCCGCCTATACGTTAAACCGTTTGCCGCCCCTCTATGCTACGACGGAAGAAGGGGCTAGTTATCAGAGGCAAAAGGCAAAGGAAGAGTTGCAGGAGTTAATTAATCAACAGATTAGTGATGCGATCTCCCGCAGTTTAGAACAACCGGAATTCTACCCCGAACGGACTCCCGTGGCGAAAACCTCATCAGGAGATGTCCTCAAGCAAGTCAGCAACTTGCTACAATCCCATGCTACCCAGTATGAAACTCAGGATTAGTCGGTGTTATGGGGGCCAGGAGCGGCAGTAGTGACTTCTCACAGAATTAGTAGTGCTAAGGGTCAATGCTCTCTCCCCATCGCTCTCGAACTTTTGTAACAATCTCGGGAACTTTCCTGAATCCAGAGGGTCAGAAAAGGAAAAGGATGAAAATTGTTCCTTTGAGAAACCCATGAGTCAGTCAGTTCCTGCAACCTGGTCAACCATTGAGGCGAAAGTTCCTCAATCTTCGGTGTCTCTCGACAAACTCCCTAACTACGATTTGATTTTACGTTGTCAAGAGGGCGTTAAACCCGATCGCGCAGCGTTTGCCGAACTTCTCCGTCGGTATCAGTCCCATGTGGAAAAAATCCTGTATCATCTAGCTCCAGATTGGCAGGATCGCGCCGACTTAGCCCAAGAGGTTTGGATTCGAGTCTACCGGAATATTAATCGTCTTAAAGAGCCGGTTAAATTTAAAAGTTGGTTGAGCCGTATCGCAACAAACTTGTTTTATGATGAGTTACGCAAACGGAAGCGCGTGGCAAGTCCCCTGTCTCTCGATGCTCCCCGAGCTATGGATGACGGAGAAATGTCTTGGGAACTTCCTTCCGATGCGCCCAGTCCAGATGATAGTCTAGCGACCCGCGAGTTTTACGAACAGTTACAAACGGCGATCGCAGACCTACCCGAAGCGTTCCGAACCACCATAGTCCTGCGAGAAATTCAAGGCCTGGCCTATGAAGAAATCGCCGAAATTACTGGGGTTTCTCTCGGAACCGTCAAATCTCGGATTGCTCGCGCCAGAACGCGCCTCCAGTCTGAGTTACAACCTTACTTGGATGTGGAATAAGGGGGAACGAACATTTTCTGTGTGGGGAAAAGGTTCAACTATTCCAAAGTCCAAATATTCTAAGACCTTAACAACCTTTCGTTTTCGTACTATTGGCACAATCAGGGAGCAACCTGAATTAAGAGGTGGGTGATCAAGCCATGACTTCTAACAAGAACAGGGATCAAAATTCTAATCAAGACCTGTCTAGCCGCAAGGTCTTCTCAAACCATTCTCACACACATTCCTACAAGGATATGGATACTCGTCAACGCGATCGCTTTGAATTAATTAGTGCTTACCTCGACGGAGAAGCTAATCCTGCTGAACGCAAACGGGTTCAGCAATGGCTGGACACCGATCCCGAATGTCAACGTCTATATCGCCGTTTACTCAAACTCCGCAACGGTATCCAATCCCTGCCCACTCCGGCCCCGGCTCAAAGTGCGGAAACCTTAGCCAATCAAGTGATTGCCAAAGTGCGCCAACGGGAACGCCATCGGGCTTTTGTTTGGGGGGGAAGTGCGATCGCTGCCCTCGTCGTCGGAGCCGTCTCCACCTTATTACCCGGTGAAGGAGCATTTGCCCCTAGAATGGCCTGGAATCGCCTCGCAGAACCCGGTCAAACCGAAGAGTTAATGATTGCCCTCAATCAACCCTTAGTTGAAATTCCCGTGGATTCTCAAGCCTTAATGATTCCCCTCGATCGTCCTTTGGTGGAACTGCACAAACCCACCGTCGCCAGCCCGAGCTATCCTTACTAACGGCCAGTCTAGAATTCCCCCCTCTGGGAGTTATAGCTAGACCAACAGCCAGACGGCAACCACACCCCCTTAAAGCGTCGAATGTTCTGATCCGACATAAAGTAAGTCCAAGCCTTGTCTAGGGGCTGGCCTGACCCATCATAAACGATGATTTCCCGCCGTTGGTATTCGTTTTCGTGGGCAGGGCGGTCGGGCGAATAACTCTCCAACTGATCCAACTGTTCTAAAACCCCTTCATCCTCAAACGTCAAGATCACCCCCTGAATGCGCTCTGTTCCTTCGGCCATCCCCGGATACCCTAGGCAGAGCGCATATAATTTGCCCCAAGCATAGGCCAAGCGTTCTTGACAAGTTTTCCCGGCACAGTAACGGAAATAATTGATTTCCCCCGGTTTTAAAGTTCCGTAAACAAAAACGTTGAACAAAGATCAAACCTCCCGTACTATGGTGATTAAAATAATGATGACCGCAGGACGTAAGCGAGTGACAACCGATTGTGCAAACTCAACGTTTTTCCGAATGCAATCACCCCCTAGTAAAATCGCTATTCCATCATAGCGATCGCGAACTACTGGCACTGTTTCAACGTTATCCAGAACAGGGCAAGTATTTTGTGGCCATTTTCTGCCGTTATAGTCCTATTGTCTACACCCTCATTGCCCATTCTGCGCGATCGCCCGTACAAGGAGATTACCTCTTTGCCCTCACCTGGCGACATATTTTCTATGAAATGCGCGGCTTGGAAATGCGAGGCCTAGAAGAAAACGAAACCAACTCCTTCCAGAATTGGTTAATCAACATGACCGCCATTTGTATTAATCAGGCCAATCTACCCCCCGTTGAGTCCATTAACTACAAACTTCAGGAAGCCTCACCACCCCTGTGGTGTTACCTAGAACAAGCCCTCGATGCCCTTCCCCCCGTCATCCGTCTGATTGTCGTCATGGCGCAAACCTTCCACTGGAGCCCCACCCGCATCGCCGCCTACTTACAAGCCGAAGGGGATATGTTCTCACCCGCCCAAGTCCAAGAATTCCTAGAGCAAGGTTATCACGCCCTAGAGAATAACTTACCCTACGATATTCGCAATATTTACCTAGGAGAAGAACACGATCTCAGTCAGTTATCGGAACAATCCTCCCCAGATAACCTACTGGTCATTGATTCCGTCTGAGCAACAGCCCTCCCCTCCCTAAACAATTAATAATTGATAATTGTTTCGCCATCCGTAGGTTGGGTGAAGCGAAGCGCAACCCAACAAAACAATTGATAATTGTTTCGCCATCCGTAGGTTGGGTGAAGCGAAGCGCAACCCAACAAAACAATTGATAATTGTTTCGCCATCCGTAGGTTGGGTGGAGCAAAGCGCAACCCAACAAAACAATTGATAATTGTTTCGCCATCCGTAGGTTGGGTGAAGCGAAGCGCAACCCAACACCCCTACAATCTAGAAACCCGCTTTCTGGCTACAGCTAATTTTTCACCGCCAATCAAACAATCTTCAATCCGATATAACCGACAATAATTTGGGCAGATTGTACCGGAAAAAAGTAAAGCCTCCACGCTCCCGGAGTTAAGCGAAGATGTAAGCTAAACAAGCGTTGTTCCCCATCAGGACAAGGAATGGTCAGCCTGCTAGTGAATTGCCTCAGTCTTGACTCACTTTCTGGCGTTGCCTTACTAGGCAGCGTGTTTAAATAATCAAAAGCCCCTCCTTTCCACTCTTTAGCCGCCGTTTCCAGTTCAAATAACCGTTTTCTAACCTGCCCGAACATGGGATTACTCGCTAACAAAGTCGCTAGCTGTTCTTCAGTGCTGCGGCAAAACTCAAGATGAGGAAATAACTCCTCACCATCTCTAATCTCATCTAATCTTCTCCTAAAGGGGTTAACAAAGCCTCTAAACTCTTATCCCACTCATCAAAAAAACCATCAGGCCATTGATCAATTCTCCCCTGTTTATCTATATGGGGTGAAATGACTTTTGTTTTCGATTCTCCCTGACTTTCAAAACGTTCTAAATAATGAAGCTGCACATTATCAGGGCTAAGTTTACCGTGATAAACGGCTAAACGAATGCCATTCAAAACATGATCACTATGAGTTTCTACGACAATTTGAATCCCACAACTAGCGGCTAGGGCTAGTAATTCTCCCATCTTTGCTTGTCCTTTTGGATGTAGATGAGCTTCGGGATTTTCTAATAAAATTAAACTACCAGGTTGTGCGGAGAGAATCGCCACTATAATGGGTAATGTATAGCTAATCCCAAATCCTACATTAGTCGCACGATAAGGGTTACTTAGGCCATAGGAATATTTTAAGCTGACTAAATCAAGTTGGGAACTTGCTTGAACATTAATCCTTGTACCGGGGCTAATTTCCCCTAGCCAAGCTTCTACTTGGTTAATAAGCAATAGTGATTCTTGATCCGGATGTTTTAAGACAGGTGAGGCGATTTCTTGGGAGCGATAAAGAGATAAAAAATAAGCCGTGTATTCTCCTTGACTGCCTAACTGTTTATGCTGTCTTACTTGAAAGTCCGAGATTTCTAGATACGTTCGAGAACCTATTCTTTCAGCTTGAAGATATTGGAAACTATCATCAAACAAGCTATATTTATAAATCTTGCTATCCAGAACGGGGGCATTGAGTTCTAATACATCGACAGCTTTATTGTAGTTAAATGTCCAGTTAGCTACAATGCCATTGTTTAAGGCAAGTTCTAGGCTAATTAGATCCTCTCTTGCTCCTTCAAAAAGTGCATCTTGTGCTGTACCAATTCTCACCAGTTCCCCGTTGAGGGCTAAACCCTGATCGGGTAAAAGATTCTGTTGATAAGATTGACGCAGTAATAAAAGAGAATGGATAATTGAGGATTTTCCACTACTATTTAATCCCGAAAGTAGCGTTAAATTCTTAAAAAGAAAGGCTTGCTGCTCAAAACATTTAAAGTTTTTCAAGGTCAATTGTTTAATCATGGCAAGATATCTTGAACTAATTGTTGAATATTAATAAAGCGAATTTTAACCTGTTCACTCGCTTGAGAAATAGAGCGTGAAAAATCAGGATCATGATCAATAAGCTCGGTAAATTTATCAAGTAACTCTGTTTTATGTTCAATCAGATAGTCTATTTGAGAATCATTTAATCTTGCTAAGGTTGTAGACCACGCTTCAAACAATGCTTGATTGAGTGGATAGCGTCTTGAGGCTTTACGGGAAATTTTGCGAAAAGCATTATCCCCAAAAATACTATAGGCAGCTTGCATTGCTCGTTTAAAGTCTTGCTTAATCTTTTGGCTTTGTTCTTCAGTCAAATTTTGATTAAGCTGCTTCATGGTTTCACTAAAAAACATATCTCGGCTGGCAAATTGGCTATATTTTTCATAACCCTGTAGATAGTAAGCCAAAAAACCGAGAACAAATTCTTGATCAACCATGCGTTCTTGTTTCTTTGACTTATCTAACTGGGTGACTGTAATAAATTCTGAAAGTTGGGCTAAATCACGCAAAAGTTTTGTTGATTTGCCTTGGTTTAGGGCGTTGCGAATTTCTTGGGGAGAGAGAGGAACGCCACCCGTATTAATCCGTCGAAAAATATTATACTTTACGGCGGGTGGAGTCCCCGGTTCAATGGTTGAGAGGATTAATTCAGTTTCCAGAATACGCCGTTGATATTTACGATGCAGTTGTTCGTAGGTCGTATCTTCAAGTTCCTTGAAATATTGTAATCCAGTTAATCTTAATGGCTTTTCTGTGTCTAGAAGAAACTGTTTAAGAGCCGTTAATCGTTGTAATCCATCAATCACAACCCACCGATCATCATCCGTAGCATCAATATAAAAGGCAGGCAAAGGAATCCGAATGAGGATAGATTCAATGAGTCTACTTTTTGCCTCATTTGTCCAAATTCCCGGTCTGCGCTGAAAATCTGGAGCGAGGTCTAGTTCATCGTGTTTAATCCGTTGTAAAATTAAATCAATGGTAATTTTGCGAGTATCAATTCTAATTTGAGTAGGATCAAAAAATTCGTTTAGACCTTCATCATTGACTTCTATTTCTATATCTAAGTCGCTGGTGTCTGGGGTGATTTCTTCAGTCATCGTGATTTAGCCTCCTACTGCTCATTTTAGGGGCGATCGCACTCTGAACCCACTTAACCCACCCCATCACACCACAATCAAGACACCACAAGGGGTCTAAATCGCCTCACACCACATTCAAAACCCCTTCACAGACATTCTGCCAGCAACACCCTCTACCCCCTCCCCTGCCCCCAATTCCCGAGGATGCCTGTGGATTCGCTCTAATCTTGTTACAATACTTAACTAAGCAGAGTTAGATCCCCATAACTCATTACGATTCATTTTATATTTACCCTAAACGCCCTATGCCTCAACCCACACCTTACTCCTCCTCCACAGTTCTAGAACAACGTTTTGAACCCGATGAGGAGTTCACCCGGCCTGAAAAAATTCGTACTGTCCTAGATACAGATACCCTTTCAGCCAGTGAAATAGGACACTATAATCCAGACCTCATTATTGCTTACTACCGACGGCATCCCCTACAAGTGATCGGCCGTCTCATCGCTATATTACTGCCCCTTGTCTCCTTTTCCTTCAAAATTTGGTTAGACAAAACTCAAGGCAAAGTCGCCAAAAATCAACGCAAACGAGCCGTTAAATTGCGGGAAATTTTAACTCGTTTAGGCCCAACCTATATTAAAGTGGGACAGGCCCTCTCCACTCGTCCTGACCTAGTACCCCCTCTATATTTAGAAGAATTAGCCTATTTACAAGACCAATTACCCCCCTTTTCTAATGACATCGCCTATCGTTTTATTGAGGAAGAACTAGGCGATCATCCCCGAGAAATTTACGCAGAACTAAGTCCTAATCCAGTGGCCGCCGCTTCTCTGGGACAGGTTTATAAAGGGAGATTAAAAACCGGGGAAATTGTCGCCGTTAAAGTCCAACGGCCTGATCTGATTCGTCGCATTACCTTAGATGTTTATATTATGCGCAGTTTAGCGGCATGGGCGCAGAAAAATATTAAACGGCTACGCAGTGATTTAATTGCTATTACAGATGAATTTGCGGCGCGTATTTTTGAAGAAATGGATTACGCCCAAGAGGGACGCAATGCCGAGTTATTCGCCGAACTTTATGGCTATATTCCAGAAATTTATATTCCTCGTATTTATTGGGAATATACGGGTCGTCGTGTCCTAACGATGGAGTGGATTGAAGGCACAAAATTGACGAATTTAGAAGCTGTTCAAGCCAAAGGAATTGATGCCACCTATTTAGTCGAGGTAGGAGTTTCTTGTTCCTTACGTCAACTCTTAGAACATGGATTTTTCCATGCTGATCCTCATCCCGGCAATCTATTAGCCACTCCTGACGGCAAGTTAGCTTATTTAGATTTTGGCATGATGAGCCAAATTAAACCCTATCAACGCTATGGTTTAATTGAGGCGGTTGTGCATCTCGTCAATCGAGATTTTGACTCCTTGGCACAAGACTATATTAAGCTCGAATTTTTAACCCCAGATACGGATCTAACCCCCATTATTCCCGCTTTATCTAATGTATTTGGCAATGCGTTAGGGGCAAGTGTAGCGGAATTGAATTTTAAAAGCATTACCGATCAAATGTCGGAAATGATGTATGAGTTTCCCTTCCGTGTTCCCGCTTACTATGCCCTGATTATTCGGTCCTTGGTGACGCTAGAAGGGATTGCCATTGGCATTGATCCAGATTTCAAAGTCCTAAGCAAAGCTTACCCCTATATTGCTAAACGCTTACTAACAGATCCCTCTCCAGAATTGCGTGCTTCCTTGCGAGATTTATTATTCCGAGATGGCAATTTTCGCTGGAATCGTTTAGAAAATTTATTACGCAATGCCCGGAATTCCCAAGACTATGATTTTGATAAAGTCTTAAACCAAGCACTGGATTTTCTCTTTTCACCTCGTGGGGAATTTATTCGGGAACGCTTGGTTGATGAAATTGTGAAAGCGATTGATATTTATGGCAGACGGACGTTATTTAATTTCTCTTCTGCTGTGCGTCAACAGGTAGGGATGAAAGCGGAAACCATGCCGTCGGAGTTAGAAGCGAGTGCTAAGGCAGATAGCTTGCAACATTTGCAGAATATTTTACAAATGTTGAACGAAACACCGGGTTTTGATGTGATGCGTTTAGTGCCGTTAATTCCTGAACTGATTACGAAACCAGAAACCCAAATTATGGGGCAAAAAATTGCGAGTGGTTTGGCGCAGAAAATGGCAGCGAGATTAATTCGTAATTTGCTGTTAGAAGCAGAGGCTAATAATAACAAGAAGCAGGAGGGAAAACAAGGGATTCCCTTTCCGTTTACTCCTCCCCGTCTCCCGCTTCCCCCTCAAGCGGCAATGCGGTAAGATGATTGGTTTACCTAGCGCAAGGAGTCTTCTATGAGTGATGGTGTCTTAGTGTTTATTTGTGGTTCCGCTTTGCGCGGACAGCCGGATCATGGCACGATTGCTGATACAGAGTTTGTGAAAGTTGTCTCGACTCAACCTCGTTATCGTCTGCACTCGGTGGAGGATAAACACCCCGGAGTTTACGAGGTGGCTGAGGGGGGAATTGCTATTGTGGGGGAGTTATATCGCATGACTCCCCCACAATATGAGCATCTATTGAGTCATGAACCGCCTCATCTCTATCCGGGGCCGGTGTTGCTGGAGGATGGGACTGATGCGATCGCCATGTTATACCCTCGGGAGGTCATCGAAGAGCGCCAGTATGTGGATATTTCCCATTACGGGGGATGGGCAGCGTATAAGGCAGATAACGGTTAATTATGAGTATTACGCGCAAATGGGCGAAGCAGCAACAACGGGCGTTAGAGGTATTAGTCCGTCTAAAACGACTTTATCCCGATGCAACTTGTAGTTTGACCTATAAGACTCCGGTGCAGTTGTTAGTGGCGACCATTCTTTCAGCACAATGTACAGATGAACGGGTTAATCAGGTGACTCCGGCCCTGTTTGACCAGTTTCCTGATGCGGCCGCTTTGGCCCAGTGCGATCGCGAAGTTCTAGAAAACCTCATCCGATCCACTGGTTTTTATCGCAATAAAGCCAAAAATATTCAAGGCGCTTGTCAGAAAATTATGACCGATTTTGGGGGAGAAGTCCCCCAACAAATGGAATTATTACTCACCTTACCCGGAGTAGCCCGGAAAACCGCTAATGTGGTCTTAGCTCATGGTTTTGGTAAAATTCAAGGCGTTACCGTAGATACCCATGTTAAGCGCCTTAGTCAGCGTTTAGGATTAACGGAACAAAATGATCCTGTCAAAATTGAACAGGATTTAATGCGTTTATTACCCCATCCTGACTGGGAAAACTGGTCAATTCGTTTAATCTATCATGGTCGCGCTATTTGTAAGGCCAGAAAGCCTGATTGTGCGGCCTGTGACCTCGCCGATCTCTGTCCTACAGTTGAACAGCCTCCTAGGGTTTCTGATGCCCTAAAAGCCCGTTTAGGTCGTGAATAAGCATGGTTCAAACCCTGAGATTTATTGACCTATTTGCAGGTTTAGGAGGAATGCGAATTGGCTTAGAAAAAGCCTGTACAAGCCTGCAAATTAAGAGTCATTGCGTATTTACATCCGAAATAAAATCATCTGCCTTAGCCGTTTATTCCCAGTATTTTTTAGACCAAACAATAGCGGGAGATATTAGCCAAATTCCCAGTCAAGAGATTCCCAATTTTGATATTTTACTAGCCGGATTTCCTTGTCAACCCTTTAGTAGTGCGGGAACAAGGCAAGGCTTTTTAGACACTAGAGGAACGCTTTTTTTTGAGATTCAACGGATTTTAAAAGCGAAAAAACCATTAGGGTTTTTATTAGAAAATGTGGAGGGATTGGCAAAACATGACCAGGGCAGAACATTAAAAACCATTTTATATTGTCTGCAATCCTTGGGCTATCAAGTGACTTGGAAAGTCCTCAATAGTCAAGATTTTGGGGTTGCCCAAAACCGAAAACGGATTTATATAGTAGGACTCCAACAAAGCGTTATAAGTTGGGATTTCCCCCCATATTTCCCTAAAAGACTCTCAGATATTTTAGACCGCGAACAACCGCTTTTAAATAATGCTTTTACTCAGTTACTTTTATCTCATTATCCCCTAGAAGAACTCCAAGGGAAAGCGATTAAAGATAAACGAGGGGGACAGGATAATATTCACAGTTGGGATCTTGAATTAAAGGGAAGCGTTTCACCGGAACAAAAGCAGGTATTAAATTTACTCCTTAAGCAACGACGGAGAAAGGTGTGGTCGGCGAAAAAGGGGATTCAATGGATGGATGGCATCCCTTTAACGGTGGAGGAGATTAACAGCTTTTATCCTCACCCTACATTATCGACTTTATTAGATGATTTAGTCGAGAAAGGTTATCTTAAATATGAGCAGCCTAAAGATATTCAGTCTATAGTAAATTCAGAGGGAAATATTGTCAAAAAGCGGCTCTATCGGGAAGATTTAGCCAAAGGTTATAATATTGTGGTAGGTAAGCTAAGTTTTCCCATTACAAAAATTCTCCATCCCCATGATGTGACTCCTACTTTAGTGGCGACTGATATGCAGAAATTGGCGGTAGTGGATGGGAAAGGGTTGAGATATTTAACCATTCGGGAAGGATTGAGACTTTTTGGGTTTCCTGAAGATTATCAGATTAATTTACCCCCAGAAAAAGCCTATGATTTACTGGGAAATACTGTTGTGATTCCAGTAATAGAAGCGATTGTGCAGAAAATGCTGGTGATGTTACTGTAGCCAGAAAATTGGTTTCTATAGCGTTTCCATTTGAGTTTTGTAAAAGCAAAGGGAACAGTATACCTCTTTCATATTTGTTATTTTTAATCCGGTAAATAATCTGAATTTAAGGCTTGTTCAATGGAATACGGACAATGGATTGGGAATGTTTCGAGGGGTAATCCAGTTTCATCTGCGGCCTGTGCGCGAGCGTTTTCATAACAGTCTGTACAAACTTGTTGAAGATAAGGAACTAAACTCGGTGAGTCGTTTAAATCCTCTTTAATCCTTCTGCGATGCTCTCGCAAACTGCCGCGCCAACTTCCAGTTCTGCCTAGGGGTTGATATTGCCATTTGAGTAGATGAAGGAAAATAATAATCAGATTACTTTTAAGACTTTTCCGCTCTCGTCTTGCCATGTGTTCTAGTTCTTCCAGCAAGTTTTCCCAGTCCACATGAGTATAATTTTGCTGGCGTAGTTGTTCAACTGTAGTTTCTATCCAGAGTACAAAGTCAGTATTATAAAGGTTCGTTTGGCTAACTTTAAGTTCAGTTGACATAATGCTCTTTCCTATGTTCTGCCGTCCATTTTTTAACTCCCCGTCGGTTGGGTGAAGCGACAGCGCAACCCAACAAAACCCATCACAAACCCTAGGAGATGTTTCAGGAGGAAACGACCAGGGAATCAGGGATCACTTCTGAAAGGGGAGGATTGTTAAAACCTTGTTTCGGCAACAGGACTATAAATTCAGTATAGACTCCCACTTCACTATTAACGGTAATCTCTCCTTGATGGATGGCTGCGATCGCCTCATAGGTCAAGGATAACCCCAATCCTGTCCCTTCCCCCGTCGGTTTGGTGGTGAAGAAGGGGTTAAAAATTTGGTCAATAATCTCCGGGGGGATACCTTCTCCATTATCGCGGATCGTCATTTGCACGCGATCGCCTAAATCCATCGTCGTCACCTCCAAACAAGGGCTAAATCCCTCCCCCTCAGCCAACTTCCTACTCCTCAACGTATCACAAGCATTACTAAAAATATTCAAAAATGCCTTAGAAATTTCCTTTGGAATCAGTTGCACCTCCCCAATATTCGGATCATAGACCGTTTTAAAGTCAATCAATACCGTATTTTGTTTAACCGATAAACTTTGCTGCACTAAACTTAAAGTATCCGCAATCAGTTCATTAAACACCACAAACTCCGGCTTTTCTTTCCCATCATGAGCGTGCATCATCATACTTTTGACAATATTCTCAATCCGTTGTCCATGATGTGCAATTGACTGTAAACCCTCCTTAAACAAGCCTAAAATATCCTGAATATTTTCAACCGAATCCTCCTCTATTTTTTCATATTGTGGCTCTAACTCTTCCTCTAACTCCTCCGCCAACTCTAACGAACTTCCCGAAAAATTATTAACAAAATTAAGTGGATTACGGATTTCATGAGCCACCCCCGCCGTTAATGATCCCAAAAACGCTAACTTTTCCTGAGCAATCATTTGTTTTTGAGTCGTCTGTAATTTCTGTAACGTTTGCTCTAACTCCTCATTTTTTAACTTAAGTTCTAACGTTCTTTGCTCAACCTTTAACTCCAAATTTGCCGCATAATCTAACAATCTTTTTTGAGAAATCAAAATATTATCAATCAACGTCCAGATAATATGGGTAATCGCCGCACCATACAAGCCAAATAACGGCGGAACAAAAGGCAGCCAGATCCCCAAAATAATTAACAAGTAAGCCGATGTAACTAATCCCGTACTCACTAAAGTTAAATTACTTAACGTCGGAGTAATTAATAACTTTTCTACATTTTCAATCGACTTCCAACGACAAACCCAAGTTGTGCCTAAAAGAGAAAATACCAACAAAATCCCCCATTCCACACCCCTAGACAAGGGACGAATAATAGGACGTTCTTCTAATACCGCACTGATAATCATGCTGGCAATATTGGCATGAATTTCCACCCCAGCCATCATCTCTGGCGTTTCAATAAATGTGCTACTATAAGGAGTAAAAAATACATCTTTAAGACTGCGTGCCGTTGAACCAATTAAAACCACCCGATCCTCAAATAAATTAGGTTCTATACGACCATCTAAAACATCATGAAGCGAAACAGTATGAAATGATCCCTGAATGCCACGATAATTAATGAAAACCTGGTAGCCCTCATCTTCAGCGCGCACATATCCCCCATCATTTTGAGAAAAGGGAGAAAAGCGCGCTGGACCAAAACCGATGGTTGTCTCATCTAACATCTGAGGAGAAATTCCCTCTGCTTCTAAATACTTCCCTGCTAATAGAAAACCCAACCCTAAAACAACTTGACCTTGAGCATCACTAACGGACAGAAAAGCACGGCGAATTTTACTATCTATATCAATGCCTAAATCATTCGAGCCAATGCGGTTAACATCGTTTAAACTAGGAGGAGGTGCAATAGATGAACCCTGATGATAGCCCACAACGCGACGAATAGCCACTAATTCCGGGGTATTTTGTAACACTTCTACCCATTTTTCATGACCCGGTTCTACGGGAAGATCACGGTAGATATCCAAACCAATCGCTCTCGGTTTTTGTTCACGGATAATAGTAACTAACTTAGCCAACATTTCATCAGACATCGGCCACCGTTGAAGTTTTTGTAAATCCCTTTCTTCAATGCCAATAATGACCACTCGGTTATCTTGAACTTCCGCAGGTCTTAACCGGAGAAGTTGATCATAAGCCCAGAGTTCTAGGAGTTGTAAAATACCTACATAGCGAAATAGAAGCAACCCACTGGTGACGCTTAAGGTGACAATGCCCACTCGTCGCCAGGGGGTTAAGACTTTGACTAATTTTTGGGGTAAATTATGCCACATCAGCCGTTATTGAATGAACATAGAAGAAGATAGACAGCATAGGAAATACCTCTTTTCTGAAGTAATAGTAATGCCCAACTTCCTTGAGCTTCGGGTATAAAGGGCTAGATTTTTACGGCCAAGCGATCCAAATTTTTCATGGTTTCCACCACCGCTTGAATGGTTTGGGCTTGGACTTGGGTAGAGTCAGTAATTTGCTGAGAACTCTGATTCACTTCTCGAATAGAATGTTGAATTTGGTCTAAAATCTGTTGTGTTATTTTCATTTGTTCGGTGCTGGTCATCACTTGTTGGTTCCCCTGACCTGTAGTTTTTAAAATTAACCCGCTACAAGTTTGAATCTCGCTTAATTGTAAATTAATCCGTTCCACAGATTGACGACTACGGTCGGCTAATTTGCGGATTTCTTGGGCAATAACGGCAAATCCTGCCCCATATTTGCCTGCACGGACGGCCTCAATAGAGGCATTCAGAGCTAATATATTGGTTTGCAGGGCTAACTCATTGACTAACTCGGCGACAATGGCGATTTGTTGGCTATTGGTATCTAGAATACTGGTTTGTTGGGCGATCGCATTTACCGTCACCTGCAACGCTTCCATCTCTAGCTGAGTCCCCCCAATGGCTGCTAAACCCTCTTGAACAGCTACAAAAGCCCCCTGAGCAATCCCCAAAGCATGACCGGAAAAATCCGCCACCTGTTGCGCAGATTCCTTTAACTCATCCATCTGACGTAACACCCCGTCAATCAGTTGGTTTTTCTCCTGCTCTCGCCTTAAATCCGTCTCCTTCAGCGAAAGCAGCGCCTTTTGATCTGCCATCTGTTGTTCTAGGGTTTCATTCTGTACAATGGTTTGCTGGGTCAAAGGACGCAATAACAAAACCACCCCAACGGCACCGACTCCCGTTAACCCCACAATCATCAACCCAATGCGCCCTAATTGCCGATTTAAGGGCTGATAGAGTTCCCGTCGTTCCATTTGTACCGCAATCCCCCAAGGGCTATTTTCCACCGGACTAAAGGCGATTAGATGGCTGTCTTGGTGATGACGCAGAATTCCCCGATTGCCCTCACTGCCTTGAGTTAAAGCCTCTACCAAACCCTCAGAAAGGGTGGTGCTACCATCCCGCAAGGGAAATAAAGGGATTAAAGTCTCCCCTTGCTGCACCCCTAACACCATCTCCCCTGTGTTACCCAATCCGGTATAGTCGGCGCTCAGGTTTTCCAAACTTTCTAAGCGATACAATAAAACATCGGTTCCGATGCGTTGCTCTTGGGTGTTGAAAATGGGGGCGCTGACGACTAAATAGGAAACTTCCCCCACCTCAACAATGTTGTGCGCTTGCACTGAGGCTGTACGGGTATCCACCAGTGCTAAAACTTGAGCAGGCATCGCTATCCCCACGGTAATCCGAGGCTGATGGGTGCGATCCAAACGGGTAATACTAGCGATGTCCTCGGACTGCCTCAGAGCATCGTTTAAAATACCTTGGATGAGTTGGACAAATTCCCCTAACTCAATTTCGCCCTGATTAAACTCATTTAAAATTTCCCTCGCTCGGGTCCGACTAGCAATTTGTCCTGCCACATCTTGGGCTTTTGACAAATATTCCTCCACGACTAATTTCCGCGTTTCTACCGCAAAAACGAGGTTTTGTTCCTCAGCCCCTCGCAAACGTCGAGCAAGGGGAACAATACTGACTAAAGCGACTAAGGTACTGAGGGTTAAAATCCCCAAGGTAGAATAAACCACCAAAACACGCTGTAATTGTTTGGTGGTAGAGTGACCGGAAAAGGCGAAAGAAATCATGATCTCAAGGAGAAACTGGAGGAGAAACTGGCATTTATCCCATTCTGCCAACTAATAGAAATCCTGCCCAGTAGTAGGGATCGGCATAGGGTGAGTAATTACTGCCTTGACGGTTGGCTTTATCTTTGGCTAAATCGCTGGAAACCTTGAGGTTATGGAGACAGTGGGGGGGAATTTCTTGCAGTTCGTTTAGTAATTTTTCATATAATTGAATTAATTCTTCATACGTTACCGTTCTTAACCAATTTTGGGCTTTCTGGAGGGCATGGGCGGGGGGGATTTTTTCCGCCAGTCGTTGATAAAAATACATCATGAACAAGGTGGTAGAAATTTCCGAGACGCGCCATAAACTGAGCAATACATGATTTGTCCCTTTTGTCAAGAGTGATGCCCCAAATCCTACGAAGTCGTCGGCTATTTGGCTGGTGGTTTTCAGGTGCGCTTCACAGGCGGATAAACAGACGAAGTTAGGGCTAGGATTGTCTAGGGCGAGCCAATCGGTGAGTTTTAACTCTTCTTTGTTGGCTAGGGTGAGGGCAGAACGCTCATGGGGGACAGATTGATAGGAATGCCCGGTAAAGTGGAAAAAGTAGGTGGGGGTGGAAAGGGCTTGTAGGAGGTTTTCGGGGGTGGCTTCGCTGCTGGGGAGGCTGTGGCTGGGGAAGAGTTGCGCGATCGCCGCTACTTCCAAATCGGCGTAGGGCATAAAGCCTGTGGGGTTTTCCACGCTCAATAAAGGCCACTGAGCGGGGTTTTCTGCGCCTGTCTGGGGGTGATTTTTTAGGTCAATGGCTAATTTAGCACTGGGGAGATAGGTAATGGTGTAATCCTGCTCGGTGAAGGGAGTATAAAACAGAATATGTAAGGGCAACAGTTGCAAGTCTTGGTGAGGGACTAACATTAACTGGCTGACCTGTGGGGGAATTTGGGCTAAAATTTGCGGCAGTTGGAGAATATCGGCTAATTCTTCGAGGGAACTGGTGATTTCCTTGCGCCACTGTTGATTAACGGCTGGATTCGCTGTTTTTTGCCGTTTGCTTTCATAACTTTGTTGCCATGCGGTTAACCACTGACGGAAACGGCTCAATTGTCGGGGGTGACTGGTGAGGACGGTGAGAGGTTGTTGATACTTTAAGACAAAAGTAGTAATCGCCGCCGGGCTGATATGCCAGTAAATCATACTGGTTTTCTCATCGAGGGCTTGCTGGATTTGGGGATATTTGGGGCTTATTAGGCTAGTTTCTGCCTCGTTGGGGTGGGTGTACCAACGAATACAGAGGTTTTTCCGTTCTTCGGCGAGTTCGAGGGCTTGGGTGTGTTGTTTCGGATCTTGGGTGACGGCCAGATGATCCACTTTCAATTGATGGAGGCCGATAAATTGCCGAGCAATCTCGATTTTGTGGGGAGGATGTTGGGTCCCCAACAGCAATTGATTGAGCATAATCAGGGCAATATTGATGTAGTTTTTGGCGTTTAAATAATTGCCCAGTTGATTATGAGTAATGACTAAATCCTGCATCACTTCCAAGTAAGCCGTTTCTAAGTGGGGCTGATCTTGGAAGGCATCTAAAGCCTTTTGATATTGTTCAATGGCCTTTTCTAAATAGGGGGTAAAATCTTCCGGACGATTGTCATTCCGAGACGCTAGGCGATCAGCTTCTCGGTGATGAGCAATGCCTTTATAGTGTAGGAGAGTCCCTTTAGCCTGTCGATAGTCGGCACTGTCTACAGGTAAATGATTCAGGCCTTCATCCCAGTTGCGGAGGGCGGCCTCGTAGCCTAGGGGGGAGGGAGCATGGTACATCGTCCAGCCACGATTGGCCCAAGCTTGCCACAGTTCTGGCTCTCGTTCAATGGCTTGGTCAAAATCGGCGATCGCATCGGTATAACGGCCAATCTTACGCAAGGTCAGGGCGCGTCCGTTGTAAGCAATGGCATAATCGGGTTTTAAGGCCAGCGCTTCCTTGTAGTCGGCAATGGCTTCACTATATTGACCTAACTCATAATGAGCATTGGCCCGATTATAATAAGCCTGATAAAAATTCGGTTCAATTAAAATAGCTTGATTAAAGTCTTCCAAGGCTTCCTGACAACGCCCTAATGCCCGTAATACATTGCCCCGATTATGATAGGCATCATGGGAATTAGGATCTAAAGCTAAGGCCTCCCGGAAGTCTGCCAGTGCTTCGGTATAGTCCCCTAAATTAGCGTGAGCAATCCCCCGACCATTATAGGCAAAGGGAAAACTAGGCTGTAGGGTAATGGTTTGATTAAAGTCTGCGATCGCCTCCTTATAGCGTTGCAGGCGCTCCAACGCCATCCCCCGCCCATTGTAGGCTAAATGGGAATCCGGTTGGAGTTCAATGGCTTGAGTAAAATCCGCGATCGCCTCCTCCAATTCTCCCAACTCCAGATAAACATGACCGCGATTATAATAGGCAAAATAAAAATCGCCCTGTTCCTCCAACGAGCGGTTAAAATGCGCCAAAGCGTCCCGATAACGCCCCAAATAAAACAGCGCCGCCCCACAGCCATTATGAGCATCCGCAAAATCCGGCTGTAACTCCAGTGCCGCCTCCCACAGCGCCACCGCCCCACTCAACTCCCCCGATACATAGCGCGAGGCCGCCTGATTAAACAACTCAATGGGATTATCCGAGGTAATCGTAGGCAAGACATTCTTTTGTAGAGAATGACTCAACGCCACCCGATCCAACAACTCCAGCATCCGCGTCCCAATTTGTTTCGCCAGATCCCCCAAATCCCCACAATTTGTTTCTCCCAGTCGGACAAAATGTTGCGCCAACTCCCGACTTAACTGATTGGCAGGTTGCCTCAAAGCACTGCGGCCATAACGTTGTAACCAAGCCACAAACCAAGGATCATAACGGCGTTCCCCCAACTTTTCCAGCACCTGTTCCCGTTGCCATCCCTTGGCCATCCCTTCAATCAGTTGGAAAAACAGCGACTTATAGCCCTCATTGGTCAGGGGCGGAATCTCCGTCGGGTCAGGAACCCGGGTTTCTGATCCGAACAGGTCATTAAAGAAGTCTTGCAGCCACCGCAAAGTTGTTTCAAACATCGAGTCGGTGTTATACGAGTTATGAAAATCCCTTTGTTAGCATAACCTAAATTTAGGACGAGGTTCTGCGCCAATTCTCCCAAAATTTCCCTCTGGTCGGGATTAGGGGGTGGGGGAGTCGGACTCCCATCACCTCGCTTAAACGCCTCCAGTAACCTTGTCGTGTGAGTCAGAGGGCTTAGGGAATCTCCCGTAGGTTGGGTGAAACGAAGTGCAACCCAACATTTTATCCTGAAGGGCTTAGGGAATCTCCCGTAGGTTGGGTGAAACGAAGTGTAACCCAACATTTTCCTAACTTGTTCAGTGGCGCTCTGCCTTAAATCAATCAACGGAGGGTTAGTATGCCAGAAACCGGGTTGATTTTATTGGCTCGTTTGGGGTCTACATCTTAGCAAAAACCCGGTTTCTTGATTGAAAGTTTACCCAACATTTTCCTAAATTGTTAGGTGGCGCTCTGCCTTAAATCAATCAACGGGGGGTTAGTATGCCAGAAACCGGGTTGATTTTATTGGCTCGTTTAGGGTCTACATCTTAGCAAAAACCCGGTTTCTTGATTGAAAGTTTACCCAACATTTTCCTAAATTGTTAGGTGGCGCTCTGCCTTAAATCAATCAACGGGGGGTTAGCGTGTCCAGAAACCGGGTTGATTTTATTGGCTCGTTTGGGGTCTACATCTTAGCAAAAACCCGGTTTCTTGATTGAAAGTTTACCCAACATTTTATCCTGAATTGTTGGGTTGCGCTGTCGCTCCACCCAACCTACAGAGTGATGATGAAATATTAAGAAAAGATTGCGTTAATATTAAAACCCCCTTAACTTTGTGGAAAACTCGGAGGAATCTGTGGAAAAGTCCCCCAAATTGTGGAAAACTTGCCCTAAAATGTAATCCGTTCCGATTGATAATCGGGGGGTTCCACATGAATCAGCACACGCACGGGGTCAAAACGAGCTTTTAAACGGGCTTCTACGGCCTCGGTAATTTGATGGGCGGTTTTCACATCGGTTGCATCTACTATTAAGTGCATTTCAATAAACACTTGTCGCCCCAATAATCCTCGGGAGGCAATATCATGACAGTTCATCACCCCTGACTCTTCCATGACAACGCGATGAATGGCTTCAGGTGCGATCGCCATTTCATCCACTAACCAAGGTAAATTTGCCGTTAATACATCCCAGCCACTCTTAAACACCAACAGCGCCACAGGAAAGGCTAACACCACATCCAGCCATTGCAATTGAGGCAGATTCCAGACCTGACTCTGCCAAATCCCCACTAAACCCAACAACACGGTAATCGTCACCCACACATCACCCATGGTATGTTTCGCGTCGGCCAAGAGAATGGGACTCCCCACCCGTTTCCCCTCTGACCGCTCATAAAAGGCAACAAATATATTAATCCCCAAGACAATCAGCAAAATCCATAGTTTGGTCGCCCCAATTTCCATATCGGTTAGACCTTGTAAAATCCGTTCAATGGCTCCCTGTAATATCTCAAAGCAGGCAATCCCCAAAAAGGCCGCAATCCCCAAGGCTCCCACGGCTTCAAATTTTTGATGGCCATAGGGATGATCTCGGTCGGGGTAAGGGGATGAGAAGCGGGTGGCGACTAAGCCTAATATATTATTCGCCCCATCGGTGACACTGTGCAGTGCGTCGGCCTGTAAGCTCAGGGAACCGGTCAGAATCCCCACGACGCCTTTAATCACCATCACAATGATATTTAGCACCAAGGTAATTACTAAAACCCGATTGACGGTTTTTCGGTTGTCTTTGAGCATAGTTGAACAATAAGTTAATCTGTAGACATCTCCTGAAACCCCATTTAACGTCCCTCTCCCACCTTGGGAGAGGGATTTAGGGAGAGGGTCAAGTTTTAAGGGACTTCTCAACAAGCGGTAACAGCTTACCCAGGGCGCAAGCATTGCTTACCCAGGGCGCAAGCATTGCTTACCCAGGGCGCAAGCATTGCTTACCCAGGGCGCAAGCATTGCTTACCCAGGGCGCAAGCATTGCGCCCCTACTAATATTTAGGGGTTTCTCTGACTTTTTTTTAAAAAAAACTTCCAATCTGTCCCCTTGTCTGGTAAATTCTTTAAGGAAACTACATATTCACCTTAAGTTTCTACTTTCCCTTTGTTAACTTACGTTAAAAATGACCGTTAAATAATGACCTCTCTCACCCTTAACCTAAGCCAAGGTTCAGTTTCATTTACCTTCTCTCGTGAGTCTGCCCAAGACTTGCAGGGGCAGGTGGCTGAGTTAGTGCAACGGTTAAAGGCGATCGCTAGTCAAGGGTCAAGCGCGGGTCAAAGACCTAGCCCCCAACCTTCTCTAGAGTATCGCTATACGGGTGATGTGTTTCTGGAACTGTTCTGTAATCCCAATATCTACCCTAGTCCTTTCGCGGCTAAGGTGTTGGTGACAGTCCGAGATGAGCGGATTCGTTTGACCGCAGAAGCAGAACTCACCCGCTTAATTGAAGACGTGAATCTGTTTCTAGAACAATAAGTGCTAGAAGATTAATCTTCCCATAAGCTGAGTGAGATTCCGAGAGTAGAAAATCAAGTGTCCCGGCTAAATCATCAAGACAAGTTAAATCATGAACGTTTAACAGATTCTGTCTTCTAAGTGGGATTGAATGAATGCCTTTTAAATTTTGGGTTTTTAACTGTTCTGGTTTAAAGTCTCGAATGAAATACAACAATCAAAACCAGCCATGACAAATCAAAACGCTAAATCAAAAACCTGAGCAGTAACCTTGTTTTAAACAGAAAACATTACTCATGGATTATTCGGTTAGCCGTTAGTTTGGTTATGAGGTAAAATGGGTCAAAAATGCAGATTTAAAGGAACTAGCCAGATTAAAGTCAACTACAAGATTCTAACTGGAGTCTTAACTAGAATCTAAGCTAATCGTTTTCCCATTTTTCCGCGCCAATTAAATCGCCAATGCGATCGCGCAGTAAATAATCACACTGTTCTAATTCGTATTCCACACCAACCCACTCCCGAGCCGGAATGTATTGGCACAACACATAAATTGGCTGTTGGCGGCTAACATATCCCTGATCAACTAATTGACGAGCTTCTTCTTGAAGCAAATCAATGGAGTAGCGGATGGGTGCAGTTTGTGGTACAAGCGGTAAGGTGTTGACAGTCATAGTTGATGTTACCTACTATCGAGCTTTTGTGTTAATGCCGAGCAATCCTTAGCGGGATCTTCGTTCTTATTCAGTATAGAGAGTTACAGATTCATTGGATACCCAGATAAGAATAACAAAACTTTGGAAATTCATCATTCTGGCTGTAAGTCTCGACAATTTAATCTGCTTAAAATGGCGCACACCAGTTTCTAGGTTTAGCGTCCAGGTTTCTCCTGTTTGTTTGTAATTGGCTCAATTTTCTGAGAATTGACTCATTAACAGAAATTATATAAACGCCTGAATGTCTTGATCAAGCGAGGCTTTAGAGCTTAACAAAATGTTACAGGCTAAACCTTGGGCTATAGGCATCTGACCATAGGAAAATACCCAAGGCAGATCAGAGGGCTTATGATGATGAAACCAATCAAGCACATATGGACTACCGTAAATAGCAAGGGCCTTAATTTGCTGGGTTCTTAAGAATCTTTTAAATAAATGTTCAAATTCCGGGGTCAAGCCAGCATGGCCTCGGAAAGGATTGCCTCGAATAAACACCTGTAAAATTAGGGGGATATGTTCGGGACAAGAAAAGGTGGACAAAAGTTCCTGATCAACGCAGTAGGGACTGTAGCCCAATTGTCGAGGCCGAGCAAGAGCGGGAGCTTGTTCCGTTAGGATGTCCTGACACTTAAAGCGATCGCCTACTAGCAATAAATTCAGCCCCCCGTGGGGAATAGGTGGCACGGTATAGGGCAAATTCCCCCCCCACTGCATAGACTCCCGTAGAATTTCCTCCACCGTTGCCGTTGCTTCGGGGGTAGCCACGGCACTTAAATTTAAGGGAATGCCCGCCTCCTGTTTTTTCGGGGAGGAAAATAACCCGAGTTTTTCCTTGGCCCGTTGAATGCGTTGCCAAGACTCTTGAATGCGACTCACCGCAATGCGCCCCCCTTCCACGGCTCGTAAAATCCCGGCGAGGGCGATTTCTGGATGGGGGGGCATGAGGAGGATATCGGCCCCGGCTTCCACAGCCCGAATACAAACCTCCTCCGCTGCGGCAAATTGGGCTACACCAGCCATCACGAGGGCATCGGTGACAATTAACCCCTCAAAGCCCAGTTTGTGCCGTAATTGCCCTGTTAGGATGGGCTGAGAGAGGGTGGCGGGGGACTCGGCATCCCAGGCGGGAATGAGGAGATGAGCGGTCATCACCGTATCGACTCCGGCCGCGATCGCTTTTTGAAAGGGGGGAATTTCCAACTCGGCCAAGCGTTGGGTGCTGTGGGGGAGGACAGGCAAGGTTAAATGGGAGTCCGTCGCTGTATCCCCGTGACCGGGGAAGTGCTTGGCGGTGGTTAAAATGGGGTACTCTTGGCAGCCCGTAATAAAGGCTGTCGTCAGGGCTTCCACTTGTTCCCGCGTTGAGCCAAAAGCCCGGACATTAATCACGGGATTCTCGGGGTTATTATTGACATCCACCACGGGGCCGAGCAGCCAATTTAAGCCCAAGGCTACAGCTTCCTGAGCAGTGATTTGACCCATTTTGCGGGCATAGTCTTGGGCTAACTGGGCGTTGGGGATGGCGCTGAGGGTCATGGGGGGAGGGAACCAAGTGGCACCGGGGAAGCGATGGCCGACCCCTTCCTCAATGTCCGCCGCTAAGAGGAGGGGGGTTTTCGCCCAGGCTTGAAGTTGTTGCGATCGCACAGCCAACTCGACCGCCGTCCCCCCCAACAAAATCACACCGCCCACATTGAGACGGCTTAACCAATCTTCTAACTGGGCGGCTGTGGCTTCCCATTGGGGGTAACGGATCTGCTGGTCAAACCAATGGCCAGAAGCCCGTACCACAATCATCTGTCCAATTTGTTCAACGAGGGAGGGATGAGGCATTATTCTTCCTCGCCCCATTCATCTTCTGTCTCAAATTCCCCCTCAAACCCGTCCTCGGGATGGTTTTGGTTAATTTGGTTGAGTAAGTTCAACATCCGATCTCCCCGTTCAATGGAACGATCTTCGAGAAAAATCACCTCGGGAGTGCGTCTTAAACGGATGCGGTGTCCGAGTTCCCGGCGGACGTAACTGGTGGAGGATTTCAACCCGGCCATAGTTTCGGCTCTCGCTTCGTCGGTGCCGTAAATACTGACAAAAATCTTGGCGTGTTGTAAGTCTCCGGATACGTCTACATCGGTGACGCTGACCATGCCTGCTCCTACACGGTCATCTTTAATGCCATTAAATAATAACTGGCTAACTTCGCGTTTAATCAGCGAGGAAACGCGAGAAACACGACGACTGGTAGCCATAATTTTAGTCCTCTTGAAAGAATCAATGCTGGGGTTCGTGGTTTAGGGGGCTTTGTTTCTTCACTCCTGACTGGGGGTTTATTGCCGTTCAAGATGCGATCGCCACAGTAACCCGTTTCTAGTGTGACACAATCCCCGGTAAAAGGGGATGAGGCCTCTAGATCCTAGACCCCACCCAGTCCTAACATTCCCCGCAGGGTGAGCAGGACAAACACCCCTCCCCCTAGGACAATGCCTAAAAGGGCGATCGCACTGACCGGATTTTTCAACAAGGGCTTTAACCAGCCAAAAATGGAGAAAAAGATCCCTAAAGTAAAAGTGATAAAGTAACGAGGATAGCGCGAGACGTTTTCCCAAAAATCCTTCATGGCGGCAGCAAAAAATAGGGTTTTAATCTAGGACTGTTCGGGCATTGTATCGCATTCTTGCCCCTGGGCAAATGCACCATTGGAAGGAACACAGGAGAACTTGAACAGATGCCGGAATATAGCTTATTTCTGCTTTTGGGGGGCTTGCTCTCAGGACTTTTAGCCGGATTATTGGGCATTGGGGGGGGCGTGATTCTCGTTCCCATCCTCGTGGCGTTAAATTATCAACCTGTACAGGCTACGGCTACGAGTACCCTGGCCATTCTCTGCACCTCCACCTCGGGCAGTATCCAAAATTGGCGCATGGGGTACCTCGATTTCCGCCGAGTCTTAGCTTTAGAAGGGCCGGCTTTAATCACGGCTCAACTGGGGGTCTTTATTGGCGATCGCATTGCCCCCCACCTTCTCCTCGCCGCCTTTGGTGGTCTACTGTGGCTCAATATCTATCTGGTCATGTTGCGCAAAAAACTGGTTCAACAAGCCCCCGATCAGAAAACCTCCCCCCGAATTTCTCCCCTTCTCGCCCGTTTAGGCACAGGAGCCGCCGCCGGACTCCTAGCGGGCTTATTCGGCATCGGGGGCGGTGTGATCATGGTTCCCTTTCAAATTTTGTTACTAGGAGAACCGATTAAAATTGCCATTCAAACTAGCCTAGGAGTGATTGTCATTACCACCTTTTCCGCTTGTTTAGGTCATGCTTACTATGGCAATGTGCTATGGATTCCGGGCTTACTCCTAGGGGCTGGGGGACTCATCGGCGCTCAAATTAGCACCCGTTATTTACCCCGCCTACCGGATCACGTGGTTGATCTTTCTTTTCGCTCCCTTTTAGCGCTCTTATCCCTATACTTTTTCTGGCGCGCTTGGCAGATTTATCCCGGTTAAGGAGGGAAGACAAACCATCACTAATCTCTCGCAAGTCATGGGTTATGATTCTAGAAAACAACCCCCAATTCCCTACTCCCAATTCCTAATTGTCAATTCTCCTTTATCAGAGGAAAACTGTATTTAAAGATACAGCAGGACAAGACAAAAGGATAGACAATGGAGGAATTTGTGCATAGATTGGGAGAACCTCTCAAGATAGCCGAAATCTTTAGGTGAACAAGAAATTACGATATAAGGCTAGACTTTGGAGCTAAACTTTGACATATTAAATCAGTTAATTGTATAAGTTCAGAGTCCATAGTATGGGGTTTAATCAATCTGTCGTCCGTCAATTACGATCCTTCCTAAGTGATCGTCAACTTCGGTCTAGAAGCCTATTAGGACTTGAACAGTGTGTCACAAATCTCCCCTCGGGGAGTGACTCTGAACCCGCCTTTCTGTTCAAATCTGTTCCCAGAACGTGCCAGAATTTTGAGAAGTGTCTTCAATGATGTCTAAATCAACCAAAACACCCAGACAACGGACTCGGCAGAGATCCGAGTCCTCCCCTCTTCTGCGGGAAAACCACTATCTCCAGTCAGTCCAGTGGTTATTGAATCGGTTTTCGCCTTACTGGTTAGCTTGTATTCCCTTAGTGGCCATTTTAGTGGTGCTGTGGGATGGCGTAGCCGTTGCTCAACACCTCTATGACTTGGATGAAATGGATCTCACGGATCCCGCCTATCTGAAAGGCACCTTAGATGTGATCTTCATCCTAGCCTCGGCCATCTTGGTGATTTTCATGAATGCCGGATTCGGGATGTTGGAAACCGGATTCTGTCGTCAGAAAAACGCCGTTAACATTTTGACCAAAAACCTGATCGTGTTTGCGATCGCCTCCATTGCTTACTGGGCCGTGGGTTTTGCCTTCATGTACGGCTCCGTGGAAAACAATTTCATTGGTCTACAAGGCTTTTTCCTCGCCAGTGATGACCCCGCCACCTATGGGTTAGATCCCTTCCCCGAAGGTCTACCCATTTCCGTTTCCTTCCTGTTTCAAGTCGCCTTCGCGGGGACTGCCGCCACCATCGTTTCCGGTGCCGTAGCGGAACGGGTGAAATTCTTGGACTTCCTGATTTTCAGCATCCTCCTCGTCGGCATCTCCTACCCCATCACGGGACACTGGGTATGGTCCGATGGGTGGTTAGCTGACATGGAATTTCATGACTTCGCCGGGTCCACCGTGGTTCACTCCGTCGGGGGTTGGGCTGCCTTAATGGGTGCGTCTATCCTCGGCGCTCGTCGCGGCAAATATACCGAAGATGGCAACATCAACGCCATCCCCGGCCATAACATGAGTATTGCCACCTTGGGCTGCTTAATCCTCTGGATTGGCTGGTTTGGCTTTAACCCCGGTTCCGAATTAGCCGCCACCCCCAACGTGGCCTACATTGCCGTTACAACCAACTTAGCCGCCGCCGCCGGGGGCATTACCGCCACCATCACCTCCTGGACCAAAGATGGCAAACCTGACCTTTCCATGGTCATCAACGGCATCTTAGCGGGTCTGGTGGGCATTACCGCCGGGTGTGATGATGTGTCCTACTTAAGCGCCGTGATTATCGGCGGCATTGCCGGGGTGCTGGTAGTCTTCTCCGTCGGCTTCTTCGACAAAATCAAGATTGATGACCCCGTAGGGGCTACCTCAGTTCACTTGGTTTGTGGAATGTGGGGAACCATTGCCGTGGGTCTGTTTGGCAGTGCCAATCTTGGGGTTCAATTATTAGGCATTGTCAGCATTGGCGGTTTTACCGTTCTCTTTGCCAGCATTGTCTGGTTTGCCCTGAAATTCACCTTGGGGATTCGCGTATCCGAAGAGGAAGAGTTCAAAGGGTTGGATATCGGGGAACACGGTATGGAAGCCTACAGTGGCTTTGTGACGCAAACTGACACCTTTGCCGGGGGAAGTCCCTTGGGCATTAGTGGCAGTAGTGATATACAGTAGTCACGCTCAAGATGGGGGGGAGTTCCCCCCTAGATATCTGTCTCAAGATTACAAGTCAATCTACCTTTTGCCTTAGAATGTTCAGAAGAATGCAACATCTCGGTAAAAGGTAGTTTTTTTACAGTCGTTTTTGTGATCCGTATGGTCTGGGAGAGAATCTGTGTCCGCCCAATTTAAGCGCTATTCTCAGTTGTCGTTGTTTTCTCTGGCAGCCAATGGCTTGCTGTTATTAGTGTTAGGCTTACTCTGGCAACGGGATGGGGCCGTCTCAGAGGTGGCTTTAGCCAGTTTTTCGGGAGCGTCGATGCAGCTATTGGCTAAAACTCCCATTCCCTCAGATGTGGGTCAACAACATAAGTTAAATTATCAACAGTGGGTAGACTTATTAGGCCAAGAAGCGGCCGTTATTGCAGACAAACGACCGGAAAATTTAGCCATTTTGTTGGGGGATTCCATCACCCTCTGGTTTTCTAAGGACTATCTACCGGGGAACTACACCTGGTTGAATCAGGGAATTTCGGGCGAGAATACGGTGGGGTTGTTGCGACGGCTGAACTTATTAGATACTACCCAACCGCAGGTTATTTATGTGATGATTGGCATTAATGACATTTTGCGGGGAACGGGGGATGAGACGATTTTAGCCAATCACCGCTTAATTGTGAGTCACTTAAAGCGATCGCACCCCAGAAGCCGGATCGTTCTCCAGTCGATTTTACCCCACAGTGCAGAACAAGCCACTTGGGAAGGGCGCGATCGCCTGCTGAAAATCCCGAACCAGCGCATTCGTAACCTCAACCGTCAATTAGAAGCGATCGCCAAAAACGAGCAGATTTACTTCCTCGATCTTTACCCTCTCTTCGCCGATGCCCAAGGCAACTTAAAAATAGAACTCAGCACCGACGGTTTACACTTAAATGGAGAAGGTTACAAAGTCTGGTCTACTGCCCTACAAATTTTTAATCAAGTCACCCATCAACGAACCGCCGGACGTTAGCTTTCCCTTGGGAAAATTACCTTTCCATTGAGACAATCCATAAAAACAATAAACATTCAATTGAAAATTCTCACATTAAATGAGAAAATCGGTCACACAGTAAGAACATTTTAACCCAAATTTATGGATACTAAAGCCTTTAAAAGAACCCTAAACCAATCCGACAAATATCATCGTAAAGGATTTGGACATCAAGAAGAAGTCACCGGACTATTAAACAGCGAATATCAAAGTAATTTAATCCAAGAAATACGTCAGCAAAACTATACCCTCCAACGGGGCAATGTTACCATTCGACTCGCCGAATCCTTTGGCTTTTGTTGGGGAGTAGAACGCGCCGTTGCAATGGCCTATGAAACCCGCCAACACTTCCCCTCAGAACGTATTTGGATCACCAACGAAATTATTCATAATCCCGAAGTAAACGAACGTTTACGCCAGATGAATGTCGGATTTATTCCCGTGGAACAAGGAATTAAAGACTTCTCCATAGTTGAAGCAGGAGACGTAGTAATTTTACCCGCCTTTGGGGCTAGCGTCTCAGAAATGCAGCTTTTAAACGATAAAGGTTGCACCATTGTTGATACTACTTGCCCTTGGGTTGCTAAAGTTTGGAACTCCGTAGAAAAGCACAAAAAACGCGACTATACCTCCATTATTCACGGCAAATATAAACACGAAGAAACCGTAGCCACCAGTTCCTTCGCAGGCAAATATTTAGTCGTCTTGAACTTAGAAGAGGCCGAATATGTGAGCCACTACATCCTGAATGGGGGCGACAAACAAGAGTTTTTAACCAAATTTGCCCATGCCTACTCCGAAGGGTTTGATCCTGACATTGATTTAGAACAGATTGGCATTGCCAATCAAACCACCATGCTCAAAAGTGAAACCGAATCCATCGGCAAACTCTTTGAAAAAACCATGCTCAAAAAGTATGGCCCCACCGCCTTAAACGAGCATTTTATGAGCTTTAACACCATTTGCGATGCCACCCAAGAACGTCAAGATGCCATGTTTGGCTTAGTGGATGAACCCTTAGATTTAATGGTCGTCATTGGGGGATATAATTCCTCGAATACAACCCATTTACAAGAAATTGCCATCGAGAAAAATATTCCCTCTTATCACATCGACTGTGCCGATCGAATTAAAGCCGGGAATACTATTGAACATAAACCCCTCGGACAAGATTTAGTCCTGACTGAAAATTGGCTACCCGAAGGGGAAATAGTCGTCGGGGTAACATCCGGCGCTTCCACTCCCGACAAGGCCGTTGAAGCCGTGATTGAGAAGATTTTCGCCATTAAATCCGCCACTCCCGCCCTCGTTTAAGCCTATTTCTGGATAGAATAATCCCCCATGCTCCTCTAGGAGGTGGGGGATTATTGCTGGGATCTCATGGGGTTTGACATCCGCCCCGCCGTAAACGGACGGGGATTCCATCTATTTCAACAGGTCAAAAATTGACAATTGTTGAAATACTCGATGGGGTAAAGGGAAAATGGCGATCGCACCGCCCCTAGAAAATACGACCCAGACGTTCCCGCAATTCAGTCGCTGCGGCTTTCAGGTGTTCTGGGGTGTATCCTGTTGTTTCAATGGAAACAGCAATATGAGATTGATCACTCTCATGCAAATGGAGCCAAAGCACTTTACGCCCATCATCTAAATCCCGTGGTGAACCTTTAACCCCATTTTTAGGAGCAGAAAAGGCTTGAGCATCAAAACGAACTAAATCAACCCAAGGTAAGTCTTGCAGAATTTTCTCAACTTTTTTCCAACTTTTTGGACGATGATGACCTTGTTTTTCCCCTTGCACTTGAATCACTGGATTACGAGATCGTCCCGATTCGGGGAGTTTGCTGCCATAGTTACGCTGAACCCGTCCTTCCGGTTGCCCACTGGTGTTAATATAGGGTAAATAGACTAAAGCCTTATAGGCTTCGTGAATATAGCAAACAGGCACACCCAAAGCATTTCCCACCAATCCCATCACCATCGTTTGTGCTTTAAATCCCCCCGTTGCTGCTAAAGTGACAATTCCATCCGCTTGTTGAATCCGTTCCCGAAGGAGACTGGCCATTTGTTCTAATGCCGAACCCGATTCATCCAGTTCATAATTAATATCAGGAATCGGTTCAATATCAACATAATTCTGTTCGAGGCAGGTTTTAAAGTAATTTTGTAAAACTTCTGCACATTCTTGACCGGAGGGAGTAGCCGAGTGGAGGAGAAGAATGCGATCATTTTTATCTGGATCAAGTCGCCACAGGGTATTAGTTTCTGCACTAATCAGTTCTAATTCAGCCGTTTTCATCCACGTTAAAGGTTGATCAATGCTGTTGAAAATGCGTTGATCTTCAAACTTATTTTTGTTTGTAACCCAAGGACGTTTTTGCTCATTGGGTAGATCGCGATCGGAGTTTGTGCGTAGGGATGTGCCTACAGTCATAATGATAGTTTGCATAGCTTTACAGTGCTTTATTTATTAGCTTTTTGGGCTTGAGAACTGGCTGTTTTAACAGCTACTTTAATTTTATTGACTTCTTGATTAAGTCGAGCGATTAAAACATTATATTTACTCATAATTCTTGACCTTGCAAAATCGCCGCTAAAATTTCTGGTCTAGCCGATTGTACTTCTACTAAATCAATCTCAAATTCACTCAAACCCAAAAGCTTCGATACTGCTTTAAAATAGCTCTTTTCTGGCAGATTCCAAACCGCTAAATCAATATCAGAGTTTTCGTGAAATGTAGGACTGAGTAATGAGCCAAATAGGACAATGCGAGAGGCTCTAAACTCAGTTTTGAGCATTGCTGCTGCTTGTTGAGCAATTTCTAAACCATGAATTCGACGTTTTTCGAGTGCTATGCTGTGTTTGTGTTGCCATTGCTGGGCAGATACAATATATTGCTGCATTTTTTGAATTGAGATGTTCATGGGGTGTTTCTTGATTTGATCACCTATTGTTTGATTAAATCACTCATTGAGATAGTCCATGCGGATGAAGGGTAAATAGCGGGCGCGATCACTCAATAAGTATTTAGCATCCTAAATCTTTTTTAACAGTGTTTATTAGATGATCTTTATCTGTTTCAGAAAGACCATTGGAGTGATCATCTAACAACTCAATTACTTTGATATGATGCGCTTCAGCAAGCTTACGGTTATCAGAACCAAGCTCTTGATCTAAAATCAAAAATCTTTTTGTATAAGTTCCCAAAAACTCTCTTTGAGTTGCTGTACTTAACTGATCAATAGATTCTTTCTTCTTTGCTTTTTTACCAGTTTTTATCTCTGCTATTCCTATTTGATTTTTGCACCGTAGCAGCAAATCAATCTCTAATGATCCCCCGATACAAATATTCATCATAATTTGACAAACCTCACATTTAAGGGCTAGATGCACCAATTCTTCAAATTCTTCTGCCTTAGAACGTTTTGTATATTTAAGCCCATGAGCATCTAAGTAATCCTCAATTGAAATATAACTACTTGATTCTTGGTTAGATTGTAATCGAAGTTCACCATCATGAAAAGCATAGTTGTAAACAATGCTTTTTCTCTTTTCGCTTTGAAGATAAACAATCTCTGATTTTAATTGTTCTGCAAGCCGAAATGCACCAAGAGACATTGGCTTGGTTCCACCTGTTAAATTAAAAACTAAATCGGTAGACTTCCAACATTGAGAATCAACCTCCTTGTTGATTTTAGATTGTATATCCAAAATGTCATATGGAGAAACTTCAAGTGAATGAATTTGACAAGAATTCAAAATTGTACAAAGATTTTCATAAGCCTTTTTTGTGGTTTCAGTATAAACCAAAAGAACTTTTTGAGTTTGATAATCTCGAATTGCTAATAAATTAGGGATAGGTTGCTCTCCAACCAGGCAAATCATTACATGATTACTATCCATATTTTTGTTCCTCAATAGTTTATTGATGGCAAGAGTTTGAGTAGATTTTCTTTCATTTAGTAGACTTGAGAATGGGTAAACCCTTTTCATTTTCATCCCAGAGAGGGGGTAAGGCAACTTTAGAGCCACCTGTACGCTCATTTGCGACAAACCACTCAAAAGCCTTGCCTTCTGGATGGGGTGGTACTACTCCAGATTGTCCTTGCTGTCTTGCTCGTGGGTAGTGAATGGGTAAATTATCATCAAAACCCTTAGCACAACGACAAAAGGCTTGAATTAGTGGAATATCATCGAAATTGTTACCATCACCATAAGCTTGTTTGAATACCTCTTTAAATTTCATAATTGTTGTTTCAGCTTCTTTAGAATTTGCGTTTGGCATTGACACAAGAGAACAGTAATACCTTTGCCAGTCCTCTCCCTTGCGTAAATCAGTTTCATCCCAATTAATATCGAGCCTGACACTACCAAAACCAAACGGTTTACCACCGCCAAGCCGATGATAATGCTCTGAATGAAGACTTAATAACCAAAGTAGTGCGCCCAATTCAATATTGGAAAGGTTGGTTATATCAATATCAAACTTGAACGTAATACCATCTTTCACCCATGACTTAATTGATCGATTTTGATCATCGCGTTGCTCTTCATCAAGATTTAAGTCGAAAGTTCCATCACCTTTAATAATGGGTTCTGATTTATTAGTCCTAGAGTTGTATTTTGTGTTGGGCTTGTGAGGACGGCGATATTCTTGAAAGTACCCATCTTGATTCGTCTGGGTTCTGTCATCAAGTGGATCAGTCCAATATTTAGATGGAAGATTTGCGTGATGGGGATAGACCTTTCGCCCCCTCAAAGACTGTCCTTGAGTATAGCTATCTTTTTTTTCTGTATTTTTTGGCAAAGGTTTACCCGCTTGATCTTGAGCAACATAAAACTTAGCTTGTTGTGGCTTTGGTTGCCCTAAAATATTCAAAGGGAAGCCCGCATCACCAAAGTTATCTATAAGTTGATCTAGCGGTAAATCCGGGCATTGGACAGAATGAACTCGTAGATTTCCCTTATATGCACCACCAGGGCCACCGCCCTCTTTCTGGCGAACCCAGCCAAAGACACGATCTGCTGGAGATAATTCGTCCATTTGAGTCGCAGGTCTAAGTTCTTTGGGTAATAGAGACTGTGGATCTAGAGGAAAGAGTTCTTTTGCAATGATGACTGGATATAAGCCCAAAATCTTATACTTGCCATGTTTATTCTCGACACGAGCATAGCATAGCGTCTCAACCTTTAGATCTCGTTCATCAGTAGCCAGGGTAAATCCATTGCCTTTGATGTGACGTGACCAAACAGAGTTCTTCAGAACAGGTGGGCTAGTTTTATGCTGTTTAACAATTTCATCTTTATGAATCTCTTGATAATCAGTAATGAGATTCTTCCACTGTCTTTCTAGTTCCTTTATCTCTTGCTCAGAGGGATTAACTAAATATTCATCACTACTTCCAAAAAAGACGCGCTCATCATGCTTTCGATCAATATTAGCATTTGTGACACATACAAAACCATGACCTTTTTTGAATTCACCTAACGATTCATGATAAGAGCATTTATTTTTTTTATTTCCATTAGGTGTTTTATTTGGTTGTTTCCCCAATGATTTTCCTGAATAAGTTATTTCACGGACACGCCAATATTGAAAGTCTTTAATGTGTTTCTTACTAGACTTATCCCAACGCCAATGCTGAAATTTTTCTAGCCAAACTTCAACTTCATTTGTATGTTTAGGAAGTTCATTTGTATATTCAAGAAGCTTACTATCATAATACTTGACTGCATCCTGCGAGTTTTTGCCTCTATAATATCGAGGTAGCCACGCAGCATACATTAAATTTGGTTGTGGTTCTCCATTTAAACCGATATTAGACGTTCCTGGAAATAAGCGGACAACTTTTTGACCATCAGTGTTACTTTCAATTCGAGCAGGAACCATTTCTAACCCCATCTTTGTTGGCATTCGATAAGCCAACCGATTTTCATGATCTTTTTCAAACACCGATAACCGAGAATTGGTCACTGCTTCATAAGCCGATCGCAGCATCCCTTTAATCGAAGTTGGCGGTAAATACGGCTTCCCATCCGCACCCAATCGCACCGGATAGGTTTTGTGATCATTATTTTCCGTCATTTCTGCGGCATCGGGAATGAGCAGAGGCGTAACAGTGGTGAGCTTCACGGCAATACGACCTGACCAATAATCCTCGTAATAACGACCGTGACCGACAGGAGCGCGATCGCCCAACTCACCCGTTACCTCATCTCTGGGTAAAGCTGGGACAAAGTTATAGGGGTTGTGGAAGCGATCGCCTTGTACCCGTCGTGGCTGATCTTGAGGTCGAGTTCGTTGCGAAAGTTCCTCCCGAACTTCTTCTCGATCCCAAGGTTGACCTTGTTCTCGTAGCTTAAGAATGCGATCGCCTTCTTCCTCAAATTCTACAGTTAACGTAAGGTTACTAGATTGCTCAATTTTTTCAAGTAATGTTTTAGCAATTTGATCTTGAGGAATTTTTTCAAATTTCAACGAACGATACTGTCCTTCAGTATTGGTATAAAAAAACTCAAAAGACTTAGTGACATTTCCTTTTTTATTAGCCTTGGACTTAATTTTCAATGTTCCACTTTGTATAATATTCATTTTGACTCCTGAAAAAAATTCCAAAAGATTTCTACACAACCAGAAGTGTTGAATGTTAGAAAAAAAATTGACAAAAAGCTCCTACTTCGGTAAAATAGGAGCTTGTTTTTTAAAAAAAATCAATAATTTGATTCTATCCAACTTCCCTCAAATTGTCAAAAAATGCCTCGGTCATTTACCTCAAGATGACTATCCCGTTTTGGATACCTTTAAATTCGTTTCCATTTGGCTTGAATTT